>CALMNS010000723.1 GCA_937871635.1 uncultured Solirubrobacter sp. | reverse complement strand
CGCCTGGACCTCCGCCTGCACCGCCGTGGCGAGCGACGACGCCGATCCGGCCTCGGTCGCCGGCGGGGCGATCTGCTCGGCCGGCTCGGCGGGCTCGGCGGGGGCCGCGCCGTTGGCGATGGACAGCACGGCGATCCTGGTTCCCTGGCTCACGGTGTCCCCGACGGCGATCTCGAGGGCGTCGACCGTCCCCGCGAACGGCGCCGGGACCTCCATGGTCGCCTTGTCGGACTCCAGGACGATGAGCGGATCGTCGAGCGCGACGGTGTCCCCCGCCGAGACGAGCAGCTCGACCACCGGCACGTCGACGAAGTCCCCGATGTCCGGGACCAGCACGTCCTTCAGCGTCGCCACGGCGGGGCTCCTTCGGCGTCGATCTCGTACTGGGCGATGGCCCTCGCCGCGTCGTCGGAGCGACCCAGGGCGTGGAGGGCGGCGAGGACGACGTGGAAGCGGTCGACCTCGAAGAAGCGACGCAGCGCCGTGCGGTAGTCCGAGCGGCCGTAGCCGTCCGTGCCGAGCACCTCGTAGGCGCCGGGCACCCACGGGCGGACCTGCTCGGCGAAGAGGCGCTGGTAGTCCGTCGCCGCGACGACCGGGCCGCGCTCGGACGACAGGCAGGCGGCCACGTACGGCACGGGCGCCTCCTCGGACGGGTGCAGCCGCGCGTGGCGCGCGGCGGCGTTCCCGTCGCGGGCGAGCTCGGTGAACGAGGTGACGCTCCAGACGTCGGCGTCGACCCCCCAGTCCGTGGCGAGCAGCTCGGCCGCCTCGAGCACCTCGCGCAGGATGGCGCCCGAGCCGAGCAGCTGGATCTCCCCGCCGTCGCGCACGCGGTGCATCCCGCGCAGGATCCCCTCGTGGGCACCCTCGGGCAGCGCGGGCTGGCGGTGGTTCTCGTTGAGGACGGTCAGGTAGTAGAAGACGTCCTCCTGCTCTGAGAGCATCCGCCGCAGCCCGTCCTGGACGATGACCGCGACCTCGTAGCCGAAGCTCGGGTCGTAGGCCACGCAGTTCGGGATCGTCGCGGCGAGGAGATGGGAGTGGCCGTCCTCGTGCTGCAGTCCCTCGCCGTTGAGCGTCGTGCGCCCGGAGGTGCCGCCGATGAGGAACCCGCGGGCCCGCGAGTCGCCGGCCGCCCACGCCAGGTCCCCGATCCGCTGGAAGCCGAACATGGAGTAGTAGACGTAGAACGGCACCATCGGCTCGCCGTGGTTGGCGTAGCTCGTGGCCGCCGCGAGCCACGCGCTCATGGCGCCCGCCTCGTTGATGCCCGCCTGGAGGATCTGGCCCTGCTCGTCCTCCTTGTAGAACATCAGCGAGCCGGCGTCCTCGGGGTTGTAGAGCTGCCCGAGCTGACTGAAGATCCCGAGCTGGCGGAACATGCCCTCCATGCCGAACGTGCGCGACTCGTCGGCGACGATGGGGACCACGCGCGGCCCGACGTGCTTGTCGCGCAGCACGGTGGAGAGCACCCGCACGAAGACCATGGTGGTGGAGATCTCGCGCTCCCCGGCGCCGTCGAGGATCGTCTTGAACGCCGAGAGCTCCGGCACCGGCAGCGCCGGGCCCGTGCCGGTCCGCTGCGGCAGGCTGCCGCCGAGCGCGGAGCGCCGCTCGAGCAGGTGGCGGAGCTCCGGCCCGTCCTCGGGCGGGCGGACGAAGGCCTGCCCGCGAACCTGCTCGTCGGTGAGCTCGAGGCCAAACCGGTCGCGGAAGGCGAGCAGCACCGCCTCGCTCATCTTCTTCTGCTGGTGGGTGATGTTCTGGCCCTCGCCCGCCTCCCCCATCCCGTAGCCCTTGATCGTCTTGGCGAGGATCACGGTCGGCTGGCCCCGGTGCGCGACGGCCGCCCGGTAGGCCGCTCGGACCTTCAGCGGGTCGTGGCCGCCGCGGTTGAGCTGCCAGATCTCCTCGTCGCTCCAGTCCGCGACCATCGCCGCGAGCTCGGGGGAGGTGCCGAAGAAGTGCTCGCGGACGAAGGCGCCGTCGCGCGACTTGTAGGTCTGGTAGTCGCCGTCGAGCGCCTCGTCCATGCGCTGCTGGAGCCGTCCCTCGGTGTCGGCGGCCAGCAGCTCGTCCCACCGCGAGCCCCAGATGACCTTGATGACGTTCCACCCCGCGCCGCGGAAGTTCGTCTCGAGCTCCTGGATGATCTTCCCGTTGCCGCGCACCGGCCCGTCGAGGCGCTGCAGGTTGCAGTTGACGACGAACACGAGGTTGTCCAGGCGCTCGCGCCCGGCCAGCGAGAGCGCGCCCATCGACTCGGGCTCGTCCATCTCGCCGTCGCCCATGAACGCCCACACCTTGCGCCAGGTCGTGTCGGTGATCCCCCGCCCGGTGAGGTACTTCATGAAGTGCGCCTGGTGGATCGCCATCATCGGCCCGAGGCCCATGGAGACCGTCGGGAACTGCCAGAAGTCCGGCATGAGCCAGGGGTGCGGATAGCTGCTCAGGCCGGGATGGGCCGGGTCGGTCTCGGTGCGGAAGCCGTCGAGCTGGGCCTCGCTCAGGCGCCCCTCGAGGAAGGCGCGCGCGTAGATGCCCGGCGAGGAGTGGCCCTGCACGTAGACGAGATCGCCGCCGTGCTCGGCCGACGGCGCGTGCCAGAAGTGGTTGAAGCCCTCCTCGTAGAGCGTCGCCGCGGACTGGTAGCTCGCGATGTGGCCCCCGAGCTCCGAGCTCTCCGCGTTCGCCCGCAGGACGATCATGATGGCGTTCCAGCGCACGTAGGCACGGATGCGCTGCTCGAGCGCGACCGTCTCGTCGGCGGGCGGGTCGGCCGCGGGGTCGAGCGTGTTGACGTACGGCGTCTCGAGCGCCGAGGTCACCGGCGCGCGGAGATGCCGCGCGTGATCGAGCAGCGTCCCGAGCAGGGTCTGCGCCCGCTCGGGGCCGTCCGTGCGCAGCACGCCGTCGAGCGCCTCAAGCCACTCGGCGGTCTCGGCGGGGTCTGGGTCCTGCCCTGACTTCATGCGTCTCCGTTATCGAGAGCGGGGAACCGGCCCGGAGGTCGGGCGGCGACGGCCCGAGCAAGCTACACGCTCAAGCGCCGTCCAACCGTTCCCTCAAGCCCGTGCGCCGCATGCCGAGTACGTGGTCCAGAACGTCGGATCATCTGCAACCGAGAGGAGCCTGTCATGGGTTGGCGTCACTAGTAGGCAGGCGTTGAAGCGCTGGAACCGCTGGGCTCGGGACTGGGCCCCGCCCTCCGGCCGGCGCTGAGCTCACGCTCCAGGTCCGCGTCATCGGCGTGGACGAACCCCATCCCGTTGGACTCGACGAGTTCGACGAAGAGCTCGACGAAGCGCTCGTCGAGCTGCGTTCCGGCCACACGCCGGAGCTCCGCGATGGCAGCCTCCGTGGAGATCGGCGTGCGATAGGAATCGCGCGCCGTCATCACGTCGAAGCTGTCGACCACCGCGACGATCCGGGCGAGCACGGGGATGTCGGTCCCGGCCACCCCGTCCGGGTAGCCCGCCCCGTCCATGCGCTCGTGGTGGTGCAGGATGATGTCGGCCACCTCCCCGTAGCCGCGCACCCGCCCGACGATCTCGGCGCCCCGCCGCGGATGCGTGCGGATGAGCGCCCAGTCCTCGGGGCTGAGGGTGCGGCTCGTCAGCGTCGAGTCCGGGAAGGCGAACTTGCCGACGTCGTGCAGGAGCCCGGCGGTGTGCACGAGCTCCTGCTCGCGCCGCGGCAGGCCCGCCGCGCCCGCCGTGGCCAGCGCGTAGCGCGCGACGGCGGCGGAGTGTCGCGCGGTCATCTTGTCGCGCATCGACAGGGTCTCGACCATCACCCGCACGACGCCGTCGTGCAGCGCGAGCAGCTCGTCCATCTGCTCGCCGAGCTCCTTGCGCTGCGCCTCGACGTCCACGAGGGCCTGGAGCAGCGAGCGCTGGATGAACAGCGGCACCGCCGCGACGATCGCCAGGATGCCGATCTGGGCGTAGGCCAGGACGGTCAGGGCGGTCAGCAGCGCGGTGGCCACCTCCCACGGGAAGACGGGGAGGTAGAGGGTCCGCGCGGCGGTGAGGAAGCTCCGGCGCTCGAGCGCGCAGAGGTAGCCGACGATGAGCGCGAAGTTCAGGAAGTTCGCCGCGAGGTAGACGCCGGTCACGGCGAGGGCGGCCGCCACCCCCGGGTCGTCGGGGTCGCTGATCGCCTCGATGAGCAGCGCCCCGACCACGGGGTACGTCGTGAGGGCCACGACGTTGTTGAGCAGCAGGTGGGCCGGCGTCCGCGCGCG
Organism: uncultured Solirubrobacter sp.; assembly: GCA_937871635.1. GTDB lineage: Bacteria > Actinomycetota > Thermoleophilia > Solirubrobacterales > Solirubrobacteraceae > JACCYI01. The sequence continues at coordinate 20,763 of CALMNS010000723.1, read as the reverse complement.
CAGGACGGGGCCGAGCATCGCGAGCACGGCGATCACCGCCGCGGGCGCCGGGCCGAGCAGCGCCATGCTCAGCGCGGTGGCCATGAAGGCCGGGCCGATGCGGACGCCGCCCGCCCGGATGGCCAGGAACTCGCCGACGATGGCCAGGGCCAGCAGAGCGACGAAGAGCTCGAGCGGGCGCCAATCCTCCGCGTTCGAGCTCACCACGGCGACGCTGAGCGACGTGGCGAGGAGAACGAGCTGGGCCGCGAGCAGCAGCCGCCCTCTCCAGTGGGATACCGGGCTCATCAGTGGGTTCCGATTGTCAGCACGGTACCTCGCACCGGCCCGAACGCCGTACCCGGGTTTCTGGAACCGTTCCAGACTGGTACGGTCCTCGGCGTGGAGGAGATCGAGGACCGCCTGCGCGCGGCCGGGCTCCGGGCCACCGCCCCCCGGGTCGCCGTCCTGCGCGCGCTCGAGGCCGCGCACGACCACCCGCGGATCGACCAGCTCGTCGAGCGGGTGCGTGCCTCCGGGGTCCCGATCTCCGTCCAGGCGTCCTACGACGTCTGCGAGGCGCTCGGCCGCGCCGGCCTCGCCCGCCGCATCGCGCTCGCCGGCGGTCCCGTGCGCTTCGAGTCGCGCACCGGCGACAACCACCACCACATGGTCTGCCGCTCGTGCGGCCTGACGGTGGACGTCGACTGCGCCGTCGGCGAGGCCCCGTGCCTCGATCCGGCCGACCTGCACGGCTTCCGCCTCGGTGAGGCGGAGGTCACCTACTGGGGCGAGTGCCCCGACTGTCAAGCCAGCAACCCACGAGGAGCCGCCGCATGACCGATGTCGCGAACCAGCCGCCCGCCGAGGGCGACGACCGCAAGGTCCTCACCACCCGCCAGGGCCACCCCGTCGCCGACAATCAGAACCAGCGCACCGTCGGGGCGCGCGGACCGGCCACGCTCGAGAACTACCAGTTCCTCGAGAAGATGAGCCACTTCGACCGCGAGCGGATCCCCGAGCGCGTCGTCCACGCCCGCGGCACCACCTCGTTCGGGTACTTCGAGGCCTACGGCACCGTCGGCGGCGAGCCGATCGCCGAGTACACGCGCGCGAAGCTCTTCCAGGAGAAGGGCAAGCGGACCAAGACGGCGGTGCGCTTCTCGACGGTGGCCGGCGGCCGCGACTCCTCCGAGGCGGTGCGCGACCCGCGCGGCTTCGCGGTGAAGTTCTACACCGAGGACGGCAACTGGGACCTGGTCGGCAACAACCTCGGCGTCTTCTTCCTCCGCGACGCGATCAAGTTCCCCGACTTCATCCACTCCCAGAAGCCCGACCCGGTCACCTTCGAGCGCCAGGTCGCCAACCGGGTGTTCGACTTCGTCTCGCAGTCGCCCGAGGCGCTGCACATGATCACGCTCGTCTTCAGCCCGCGCGGGATCCCCGCGTCGTACCGGACGATGCAGGGCTTCGGCGTCAACACCTACCGGTGGATCAACGCCCGCGGCGAGACGAAGCTCATCAAGTACCACTGGCTCCCGAAGCAGGGCGTCAAGAGCTGGACGGCGGCCGACGCCGCCGCGGTGCAGGCCGAGGAGCTCGGCTACCACACGCTCGAGCTGCGCGCCGCGATCGACCGCGGCGACTACCCGGAGTGGGAGCTCAACGTCCAGATGATGAGCGACGAGGAGCACCCCGAGCTCGACTTCGACCCGCTCGACGACACCAAGGTGTGGCCCGAGAACGAGTTCCCGCTCATGCCGGTCGGGCGGATGGTCCTCGACCAGAACGTCTCGAACTTCTTCGCCGAGAACGAGCAGATCGCGTTCGGCACCGGCGTGCTAGTCGACGGCCTGGACTTCTCCGACGACAAGATGCTCGTCGGGCGCACGTTCTCCTACTCCGACACCCAGCGCTACCGCGTCGGGCCGAACTACCTGCAGCTTCCGGTCAACTCGCCCGCGACGCCCCCGCGGACCAACCAGCGCGACGGGCAGATGGCGTACTACGTCGACGAGGGCGGCGAGAACCCGCACGTCAACTACGAGCCGTCGATCACCGGGGGGCTGCGCGAGGACCAGGCCCCCTACCCCGACGAGATCGGCCCGGAGATCACCGGCCGCGTCACCCGCCAGCGGATCCCGCTGACCGCCGACTACAAGCAGGCCGGCGAGCGCTACCTCCTCTCCCAGCCGTGGGAGCAGGACGACCTGGTGGCCAACCTGGTCGACGCGTTGTCGCAGTGCGACCGGGCCATCCAGGAGCGCATGGTCTGGCACTGGTACCTGGCCGAGGACGAGCTCGGCCAGCGCGTCGGCGACGGGATCGGTATCTCGCTCGACGAGATCAAGGGCCTCAAGCCGCTGCAGTCCCAGACGCTCACCGAGGAGGACGAGCAGCGCCTCGCCAACCTCGGCCACAACGGCCCGCGCGACGTGTCGGGCCTCGTGATGACCCACTGCGTGCCTAACGAGCACGAGGACAAGGTCGGCGACCCGGTGTCCTAGGTGCGCTTCGCTCGGCGACCGGGCCTGCGCCGTCGTGGCGCGGCCCGGCCGGGCGATCGGGCGTCAGACCGACGCGGTGACCTGCGGCGAGGCGGGGGCGACCGGGGCGCCGGTGAAGCGAAGGCGATCGCCGACCGGCTGGGAGACGCCCCCGCCGCGAACCGTGAAGGCGGCGGCGCCCCGGTCCGATCTCGAGGCCTTCCCGCCGACGATCTCGACGCGGAAGCCGCCCGGCCGATCGGCCAGCTCGTCGAGCGCCGGCAGCGTCGACGTCAGGACGAAATAGCTGCGGGCGAGCCCTGGCCGGGCGGGCGTCAGCGTGAGCTGGGCCCAGCCGCCGGCCAGCCGGGCGAGGTCCAGGGTGGCCTCGCCGTCGGTGAACTCGGCGCTCGCCGCGGCGAGCGAGACCTCGAGGCGGCCGGCCGGCGTGTCGGCCACCTGCAGCCGCACCACCGGCGTCCGGACGGAGTCGTCGCTGACGGTGAGCGCGACGATGGGTCGACCCGGGGCCGGGAGCCAGCGATCGGGGCGGCCGTAGCGCATCACGAGCAACTACCCGCGAGGCGAGGAGCTGACGCGCGGGGACGCCGACCCCTGAGGATGGGCCGGCGCCCGCCTGCGGTGCCCGGCGAAGCTGGCTCCGGGACGGCTGGGGTGTGAGCCCACTCGTGAAGTCGGCAGGCGCCGGGAAAAGCTGAACCGTCTGGACGGATTGACGACGGGCTCATGAGGTGACCGGGACGGCAGCGGCCGGGACGGGAGCGGCCGGGAGCTTCCGACCGCTCAGCGTCGGAGCCCAGGCGCCGCGCATCGCGGTCCGCGCCAGACCCCACACCAGCAGGCTTCCCGCGCCCATGAACAGGAACAGCGGACGAGGCCCGACGAGCGACGCGATCGCCGCGCCGCCCAGGTACGCGGCGCCCCCGGCCCACGCGAGGACCGCGTTCTTGAGCCCGAAGATGCGGCCGAGGACCTCGTCGGGGATGACGTGCTGGATGAGGAGGTTCTCCGACACGGCGACGAGCCCGTTGCCGAACCCGAGCGCGGCGAACGCGACGAGGACGAGTCCGTAGGTCGGTGCGAGCCCGCAGGCGGCCATCGCGGCCGCGCAGGCCAGCAGTCCCAGCAGGTACAGCCGTTGCGCGGCGGGGGCGGTGTCGCCCCGCGAGGCCACGAGCGACCCGACGGCGATCCCCGAGCCCATGGCGGCGACCACCAGCGCGTACTGGGCGCCGGATCCGTCGAGCGTGTCGCGGACGAGCAGCAGCTCGCCGACGTTGACCGCCCCGAGGAACGCGACGAAGGCGGCGGAGGCGAGGACGAGCGAACGAGCGCCCTGGTGGGCGGCCAGCACCCGGATCCCCTCCCGGGCGGAGGCGAGCAGTCCGGGGCGCGGCGCCGATCCCTCGACCTCGGCGCGAGCGGGGGCGCGGAAGGCGACCGACCCGATGACCACGGCGGACAGCGCGAAGCTCAGGCCGTTGGCCAGCAGCACCCCTTGGGCGTCGATCAGCACGTAGGCCAGCGCCGCCAGCGCCGGGCCGGCGGTGTAGCCGATGTCCTCGAGCGCCCCGTACAGCGCGGTGGCCTGCGGCAGCCGCTGCTTGGACACGACGCTCGGGAGGGCGGCGTTCATCGTCGGGACGAACACCGCCTGGCCGAACCCGGCGAGGAGCGCCAGCGCGATCGTGGCCTCGATCGACGAGACGAAGGCGAGGCCGATGAACGCCGCGGCGCGCAGGACGTCGCCGGCGACGAGGAGCTTCTTGCGCGACCAGCGATCCCCGGCGGCCCCGATGACGGCGCCGAGGAGCATCGCGGGCAGCAGCTCGCAGAGCAGGACCGCGGACACCGCCCACGCGGAGTGGAAGCGGTCGTAGGCGATGATCAGCAGCGCGACGTAGCCGGCGCCCGTCCCGAGCATCGACTGGGCGTGCGCGGCCGCCAGGCGGCGGACACCGCGTTCCTCGCGCAACAGCTCGACGAACGGCCTCAAGACCGTCGGCCCTCCTGCCAGGAGGACGAGTCGCGGGCGACGCCCGCCGGGATCGTGATCCCGGCGGGCGCGACCAACGTTCCCTCAGCTCCAGCGGGCGCGCTTGAGCGTACGCATGGCAGCCTCCCTTGGTCGGCGGCCTCGACCAAGTCCCTCGCGCGCTGCAACGCACGCGACGGCTCACACCCCAACCGGGGCCGCAGGTGGATGGACACCTCGGGGAGGACGGTGCAGCCCAACGGCGACGTCGCGCGTGCGACGACTCCAGAACCACTTTGGCAACGGTCGGAGGTGGACCTCATTCCACCCCTGGCGGTGCTGACACGCGGCTCCTGCAACACGGCCTTCCCGGTCGTTGTTCCGATCCCTAGGCCGACCGCGTGGACCAGCGCCTTGCTGCTGGCTGGACCGGAGCGGTCGTCACATCCCGGATCGTCTGACCGGCAGCAAGCTATGTGCTGTGCTCCCTTCCACCAATCGAACATCCGTCCGGTTCTGGCCCGATCGCTGAAGGGTTCTGTCGGAGTCGCCGGCCCGGGCCTGCGCTCATGGGTCCTTGCCGTCGAGGCGGCGCGTCAGTGAAGCTCCGTAAGGCGCTCCGCAACGACCTCGGCACAGGGAACCCCCGCTTCCGCGCCCTCTCGCATGAGCGCCAGAACGGATGCACCGAGGGCTGCCCGGAGCGCCGCAGGCGCGACCGCGCCGACGTGGGTATCGCCGAATCGAGCAAGGGTCTCGGCGGGAAGGTCGTCGTACCGACGCGCCTGCACTGCCGGGAGCCCGTGGCGCAGGCACGCAAGCGAGAGCCCGTGGTCGCGGACGGCACCGACGTAGTGCTCGGCCTGCCAGAGACGCCGCCGCTCGATGCACGCGCGGGCGTGGAGCGCGTAGACGACACCCCACCCGAAGACGTCCGCCGCGACCGCCGGCGTGGGAATGAACAGATCCCCCGGCCGCACCGGACGCTCAGGCTGGCCGGCTGCCGTCTCGCCGAAGAGAAGCCGGAATCGAGGACCGGCGGGACGAAACCGAGCCGCCGGTGTCACGGACAGGTCGAGTTGAAGCGCGTCCGGCAGCAGGAACACCTGGTAGACGGTCGGACCGCGCTCGAGAGCCGTGAGTCGGACCGCGCCGAGCTCATCGATGAGCCAGGGCGTCCAATCAGCGAGCACCGCATGGACCGGGACGTGGTCGGCGACGCCGAACGTGAGGTCCAGGTCGGAGAAGCGATCGCCGTCGTCTGCCGCGAGCGAACCCACGGCCGCTCCGGCTACGACCCGATCGTCCTCCTTCGCGAGCCGGAGCACGCGCTCACGGAGGGCATCCCGCTGCTCGACGGTGAACACGGTCAGCTTCCCCGCTGCTGCTCGGAGATGGCCTGGCGGGCGAACGTCCACTCGGACACGGGCGCAGCCTACGCGTCGTCCAAGCGACGGCGGGCGCTGCCACCGCCGCCCATTCGTCTCAACCGAGCGTGACGCGCAAGTCGAGGGGCGCGTCAGGCTCGAACTCGCCGGCGAAGGCGCGTTCGTGCAGCTCGTCCGGGGACGCGCCGTCGGCGCGGGCGACCATCCGGTCGGGATCGACGCTCACCCCGATCGGGTTGGCCGTGAAGCGCCTGCTCGAGCTCCCAGACCCACTCCGCGTTGCGCTGCGCGGTGCTCGCGTCGCCGACGAAGATCCACCGCGCCCGACGTAGACGAGGTAGGCCAAGACGAAGTAGCCCAGCTCCGCGCGCCACCGCCGGGCCGCATGGCGGCCTCGGCGGTGGACTGAGGCGGCGTCCGTCATCGCGCCCCCCTCACCACGCGATCGCCTCGGATGCCCGCGGCCGGCTTCACCGGGGGCGTGTCGTCGTCCGCGTCGGCGCCCTTGTCAGCGTCGTCGTGCGGCTCGATGGTGAACTGCGGCGTGAGCTTGTCGAGCCAGGCGGGGTACCACCAGTTCGCCGGGCCGATGCGGTGCATGATGGCGGGCACGAGCATCGTGCGGACGACGAAGGCGTCGAGGAAGACCGCGCTCGCCAAGCCGACGCCGAGCAGCTTGACGCCCCGGTCCTCGCCGAGGATGAAGCCCCCGAAGACGGCGATCATGATGATCGCGGCGGCGGTGATGATGCCGCCGGTGTCCGCCTGGCCGACGGTGACGGCGCGGTGGTTGTCCGTGGTCTTGGTCCATTCCTCGTGCATGCGGCTGACGAGGAAGACCTGGTAGTCCATCGACAGGCCGAACAGGATCGCGAAGAAGATCACCGGCAGGAACGCGTCGATCGGTCCTCCCGCGCCGACGCCGATGGCGTCACCGAGCCAGCCCCACTGGAAGATCGCGACGACCACGCCGAACGACGCTCCGGCCGCGAGGAGGTTCATCGCCGCGGCGGTCAACGGGACCACGATGCTGCGGAACGCGATCATCAGCAGCACGAAGGACAAGCCGACGACCGCCAGGATGAACAGCGCCAACTTGGCCGAGAGCACTTCGGAGAAGTCGACGAACACCGCGGTGGTGCCGTAGGTGTAGATCCGCGTGTCCGTGCCCTGGTAGAGCGGTGGCAGGATCTCGTCTCGAAGGTCCTTGACCAGCGTGTCGGTAGCTTCGTCCTGCGGGCCGCTGGTCGACTTGAAGCCGACGAGCGCCATCTCCTTGCCGGCCGGGATCGGCGTGATGCTCGCCTTGTCGACGTTCTTGACGTCGGCGAGCTTGTCCGTGACCGTTCCCAGGTACTTCTCGTCGGTTGCGGCCGGTCCGTCGACGACGAGCTGCAGCGTGGAGTTGTAGCCCTTGCCGAAGGAGTCCTGGATGAGGTCGTAGCCGGTGCGGGTGGTGCTGCCCGCCGGGTCGTTGCTCTGGTCGGGGTGGCCCAGCCGGATCGAGAGGAACGGGATCGCGATCACGACGAGCACGAGGGTCGCGAGGGCGCCGAGCGGCACCGCACGACGTTCGACCAGGCGCGCCCACGACGTCCACAGCGGAGGCCGCGTCGACCGGTTGGCCTCCGCCGCCGCCAGCCGGGAGCCCAGCGGCTTGGCCGCCCACTGGATCAGGTACAGCGGGAGGAAGACGAGGCAGAGCGGCGGGACGACGCAGAGCAGGAGCTTGACCCGCTTGTCGGAGGGCAGCGCCTCTCGCTTCGAGCGCGGCAGGGCGCGCCGTCCGAGGAACGACAGCATGGCCGGCAGCAGCGTCAGGGAGGTGAGGATGGCGACCGCGACGCCGATCGACGTGCCCACGGCGACGCCGTAGAGGAAGCTCACGCCCAGGGCGGTGAGGCCCAGGATGGCGATGCAGACGGTGAGTCCGGCGAACAGCACCGCCCGTCCGGAGGTGTTCAGCGCCTTGGCGATGGAGTCGTCGACGCTCATGCCGGCCAGCAGGTTGCGGCGGTGGCGGGTGACGATGAACAGCGCGTAGTCGATGCCGACGCCGAGGACCATCAGCGTGGCTAGCGAAGGCGCGAAGCTCGCGACCGACATGCCGTGGCTGAGGATCGAGATGAGGGCGAGCGCCGCGCCCACGGCGGCCAAGGCACTGAGCAGCGGCAGGAGCGTCGCGCCGAGGGCCTGGAAGACCAGGGCCAGGATGAAGAGCGCCGCCACGAAGCCCAGCACCTCCGGGGAGATGGCGGCCTCCGAGCCGCCCGCACCGGTGAAGGTGTCGCCGGTGAACTCGATCTGCAGGTCGTCGGACCGGAGCTCCTTCAGGGCGTCGTACGCGGCGAGGGGTGCAGATTCCTCGGGCTGGGCGACGTCGAAGCCGACCTCGACGAGCGCCACGTCCTTGGCAGGGCTCAGCAGGTCGGGACGCGCGGCGTCGGAGTCCCGACCGTCCTGCGGCGAGCACGCCGCCGATCCCCAGGGGGTGGTGATCGTGGCGATGTGCGCCTCGTCGTCGTCGCAGACGGCGGCTTTCGCCTTGGCGACGAAGTCCGCGGGCTCCTTCGTCAGCGTGCCCCGAGTGGCCCGCAGCACGAGCGTCCCGGTGGGGTTGTTCTGCTGCGATTGAGCCGTTCCGGCCAGCAGGTTCGATACGGCTTGCGTCTCGGTGCCCGGCAGCTTGAAGTCGTCCTTGTACTCCGCGCCTCCGATCGAGGAGGCCGCGAGCTGGACGCCCACGACCGCAACGACCCATGCGAGGACCACCGCCCAGCGGTACTTGATGACGAACCTCGATAGAGCGTTCACGGCGTCTCCTTTGATCGGTCCGCGTTCAAGCGGCGGGAAGAGGCGGAAGGCCTCCTCGTCCGATCAGTTGTAACGAACACGTTCGTCAAAAACAAGTTCTTGAAGAAAATGTTCGTCAGCTGGGGCCGGTGTGTATGGTTCTGACGAACGTGTTCGCCACGAAAGAGATTCCAACGTCATGCCTAGCGTCTCGCGTCGCCCAGAACCGGTCAGCCGCCGCGACCGACCAGCCAAAGCGCCGCTGAGCCGCGAGGCCATCGTGCGGGCGGCGCTCGAGCTGCTCGGGCGCCAGGAGCGCTTGACGATGCGCCGCGTGGCGGCCGCGCTCGACACGGGTCCGGCCTCGCTGTACGCCTACTACGACAACGTCGACGACCTCTACGCCGGCGTGCTCGACGAGCTCCTCGGAAGGCTGAACTTCCGTCGCGGCCGCAAGCCGTGGCGAGAGCGACTGGTCGCGTTGCTCACGGCGTACATCGAGGTGCTGCAAGCGCAACCCGAGCTGGCACGGACCGCGCTGGTCACCCGCCCGAGCGGCCCCAACTCCCTGCGGCTGTGGGAGGCGCTGCTGGGGCTGCTCGACGAGGCCGGCGTCCCGCGCGGGAACGCGGCGTGGGGGGTCGACTTGCTGCTGCAGCGCGCGACGGGGACCGCGGTCGAGCAGGGGATGCGCTCGAGGACGGTCAACACCGAGGCCGAGGACCAACGGGTCGCGGAAGCCATCGCCGATCTCTCGCCGCGGACCCATCCCCATCTCGCCGCGAGCGCCGACGAGCTGCTCAGCGGCCCGCCGGCCGCCCGGGGCACGTGGGCCTTCGATGTCCTCATCAACGGGATCCTGGCCACCCCGCGACCGGAACCCTCGGACCCGGAGGGCTGAAGGCGTGGTGCGACGGGCGTCGACCCCGGCCGGTCACGCCCACGCGTCCGGCCGAGCCTCGCGACTCATGGGCCGCGCCGGCCGACCGTCAGGCCAGATCCGATGGGAGGGAGGCGCGGCTCGCGCGCGGCGAAGTCAGCCTCGGTCGTCCGTCGGGTGCGCTTCGGGCGAGCAGGCGGTGAGGTCGAAGCCGGCGGTGAGCGGTCCTGCTTACGTCCCCAACATCGGGCGACTGCCGGGTCGAAGCTGTAGCCGCCCGCGCCCGCCGCGACGCCCTCGGATGCGCGCGGAATGCGCGCGGAATGCGCCGGATGAACGACTAGCCTGTCGCGATGCTCCGGAGGGCGAGGCAGGAACCTTCTGCCTTGCTGCTCGCCACCCAGCTGGCGGCCGTCCTGCTCTATCCCTTCATGGAAGGCAGCGACGCGGGTCGTGCGGTGTTCAGCCTGCTCGGCATCCTGATCCTCGGCCTGGTCCTACTGGCCGTGCGCGCCACCCAGGGCCTCACCTGGATCGTCCTGTTGCTTGGGCTACCGGCAACGGTGTTGCTAGTCATTCAGGCCTGGACGGGCAGCGACCAGCTCCTCCCGTACTCGTCGGCGCTGGAGGCGGTCCTGTACTTCTATGCGGCCGGAGCCCTCATCACCTACATGCTCGCCGACCACAACGTCACGCGCGACGAGCTGTTCGCCGTCGGGGCCACCTTCACGCTTGTGGCCTGGGGGTTTGCGTACACCTACACGGTCTGTCAGGCCATCGAACCGCAGAGCTTCATCGCCGCGAACGACCCAACCGCGGATCGCAGTTGGATGGAGCTGCTGTTCTTGAGCTTCACCACCCTGTCGAGCACGGGCCTAAGCGACGTCGTGCCCGTAAAGCCCTTCGCCCGCGCCACGGTGATGATCGAGCAGCTCGCTGGTTTGGGGTACGTTGCCATGATCGTGTCGCGCCTCGTCGGCCTGACCATCATGCGGCGGTCCACCGGGCGCTGACGACCCGACTGCGCGCCGACGAACCGTCCCGATACCTGCCCGCGGACCCTCTCCTCCGATTCGGGCTTGCATCCCGGTCCACGGACCGCGCGCCCGGCACGGACCCCATCGGCCGGGGCAGTGATACCGAGAGCGATACCGCAGTCCCGTCCGAGTTTCGAGGGGAATCGAAGCGCTCATTCCCGGCACTTCCCAGAGCCGCCGAGCGGATTCGAACCGCTGACCCCTTCATTACGAGGGATCAGCCCCTGTCCCGATCAGGACCCACCGGGCTCTAGCGCTCGGGCCTGGACGGTCTCGAGCGACTCGTCGGGCTCGTTGGGACATCCCGCGCGCCCCCAGGACGCCCCCACTTCCCGGAGACGTCGATGAGTGAGCCATCCCGCGAAAGCGGCCGGTCGGTGCGGTTCTTCCTCGATACCGAGTTCATCGAGCGACCAGGGACTATCGACCTCATCAGCGTCGGCATCGTGGCCGCGGACGGCCGGACTCTCTACGCCGAGAGCAGCGAAACCAACTGGTCCCAGGCGAACGACTGGGTTCTCGCGAACGTGAAACCCCACATGCGCGGCCCGGCGATGAGCCGGGCCGACATCCGGGACAACGTCTTGCGCTTCGTCGGGGACGATACCCCCGAGTTCTGGGGCTACTACGCCGATTACGACTGGGTCGTGTTCTGCTGGCTGTTCGGTTCGATGATCGACTTGCCGGACGGCTGGCCGATGTACTGCCGCGACCTCAAGCAGTGGGCGGACTCGTTGGGTGGCCCGCGTCTACCTGAGCAAACCAGCACGGAGCATCACGCGCTGGCTGACGCGGAGTGGAACCGCGAAGCGTGGATCTTCCTCGCTCGTACCGAGTGGCGGTCGCGTCAATGACCTCGCCGCTTTCGGATCTCGGTGGCGTCGTCAGACGAGCCCTCGGTCACCTGCTCGGCCTCATGCTCGACCTCCTCTTCGGGCCGGCCGAGCACGTCACGTTCCGCTCCACCACCGGCGAGCTCATCGAGCTCTAACCCGCATCCCTCCTCTAAGGCGCACCGCGCGCAAGGAGACCCATGCCCCACACCCGCCTCACCCCAGCCCAACACGAAGCACTCACAGCCGCCCGCGACGCCGGCGCCAAAGGCCTCCAACGCAAACTCACCACCACCGGCTGGGCGTCCTGGCCAGCCCACCCGAGCACCCTCCGCGCGCTAACCAGACACGGCCTCCTCCGCCGCAACGACACGACCTGGCACATCACCCCCACCGGCGAGCACGCGCTCGAGCTCGCCGAACACCCCACCCCACCCCGCCCGCCCCGCCACGCCCCGCACTTCCTCGCCCCCCAAGCCCGCGCCGGAAACGGCCTGGGTTACCTGACGCAACCCACCCGCCCCCTCCCGCTCGTCGCCGACCCGCCCGACCTCACCGACAAAATCCGCTCCGCTACCGCCATGTGCGACGAACCCGAAGCCATCGGCCCCGCCATCATCAACGCCCAAGCCGACCTCGCCCGCACCTACGACCGCCTCCGCCACCACGCCACCATCCAACAAGCCGAACAGACCCGCCGCCTCCTCAAAGCCGAACACCGCATCGCCGACGCCCAACGCCGCGCCAAACGCCAACACATCGACGTCAGCCACGAAATCCGAATCGTCCAGAAAATGCTCGACCGGGCCCGCCGCAGCAACCGCCAACAAGCACCCGAAGACCGTCAAGACCCACCCGCCGCGATCGCCCGCCTCGAACGGATCGAAGCTCGGCTTGACCATCGCCCTGACCTGGAGAACGCCGCATGAGCACGCCACCCACACGCCGAAGCGAAAGCTGGCCGCAGGGAATTACGCGGCCCGAGCCCTCCGAGGTGGTGCAGGTCATGATGACCGAGGAGATGGCTCGTCGCTTCGAGGTTCGCTGCCTAGGACGCGGCAACACGGTCGGCCACACGTACCTCGCTGGCCCGATGAAGTTCAGCGAGGATGACCTGCCCACCTACATGATCGGGACTGGCGAGTGAGCGCGCTGCGAGGCAAGGGCGGAGGCGCACCGTCCGACCAGCAGGTACAATCCACCGCGAGCCCCCCCGCGCCCAAGATCGGCGAAAGCCATCGGCGCACTGGAACGGCCGACAAGCGTGGTGCCCCCGCACCCAGCAACCGAGTGATGCCCGACCTCGACCGCTGCCCCACCACCTGGACCCACGGCATCACGCCGTTCAACCACGAATGCGGCCTGCCCGAAGGGCACAACGGACCGCACATCTGCCACTGCCCGAACATACTCCCAGTCGCCCCAAGGGGGAGGGGGCATCACCATTAGCAAACAGAACACCCTCCCCGATGACCCCGCGGTCGCCGTTTCTCTCCCCGCTGTTCAGAAGCCGAGCGATGGCCGCTGCGTCTAGGCCCGCGAGGGCGAAGACGAAGGCGCGGGGCTATGGCGGGGCGCACAGGCGCGAGAGGCGTCGCTGGGAGCCGCTGGTGGCTCTCGGTGGTGTGTCGTGCGGTCGGTGCTTCCGGCTGATCGAGCCGGGGTCGCCGTGGGATCTCGGGCATGACGACTTCGACCGGTCGCGGTATACGGGGCCGGAGCATCGCGCGTGCAATCGTGCGACGGCGGGTCGGCAGCGGCATCGGACGCCCTCGAGGGCCTGGTGAGCGAGTCGGATCCGTATCCGGGCGACGTCGGCCCGGTCCGAAGGGGCGTTGACGCCGATCTTGCGGTGATCGCGACGCGAGATCCGGCGCTTGCGGCTGGGGGCCTGGCGGCGACGGCGCGTGCGTTGGCGGACGAGCTCGACAAGCCGCGGAACAGCGCGACGTCGAAGGCGATGTGCGCCGGGCGGCTCGCTGACGCGCTCGAGCAGTTGCGTGACCTGATGCCCCCTGAGAGAGAGCACTCCCGCCTTGACGACCTCGTTGCTCGCCGAAACGCCCGCCGAGCTGCTGGGGGCGCAACGGCCTAGCGTCTGCCACGTCCCCGCGTTCGAGTCGAGCTCGGGGGCGGAGGCCGTCGAGCTCGCCGCGTCGGCTGGGTTGCACCTGGATGACTGGCAGAAGTACGTCTTGCACGTGATGCTCGGCGAGCGCGCCGACGGGTCGTGGGCGGCGTTCCAGTTTGGGCTCGCGGTGTCCCGGCAGAACGGCAAGGGCGCGATCTACGAGGCTCGGGAGCTCGCGGGCCTGTTCCTTCTCGGCGAGCGTTTCCTCACGCACTCCGCTCACCAGTTCGACACGTCGCTCGAGGCGTTCCGGCGCCTCCTTGAGCTCATCGAGAACTCCGACGATCTGCGTCGCGAGGTCAAGCGCGTCTCCCGGTCGCATGGTGAGGAGGGCATCGAGCTTCTGTCGGGCCAGCGGATCCGGTTCCGGACCCGGACGAAGGGTGGTGGCCGCGGCTTCACCGGTGACTTCCTTGGCCTTGACGAGGCGATGGAGCTCGCCGGCGGCGCCCATGGTGCGCTCCTGCCGACCTTGTCGGCACGGCCGAACCCGCAGGTCCTCTACGCCGGCTCGAGCGTCGATCAGACGATCCACGAGCACGGCCGTGTCTTCGCCGGGCTCCGGGCCCGTGGGCATGCTGGCACCGACCAGCGTCTCGCGTGGATGGAGTGGACCGCTGATCCGTCGCTTGAGCAGTCGCCGGACCGGAGCGCGGATCTGGCAACGGATGCGGAGGCGTGGGCGCGAGCGAACCCCGGCCTTGGGATCAGGATCACGACGGACTACGTCGAGACGGAGCAGCGAGCCCTCGACGCCCGGACGTTCGCCGTCGAGCGCCTCGGGATCGGCGACTGGCCGAAGCTCGACCTTGAGGACGGCGCCGTTATCAGCGTCAAGGCGTGGAAGGCGCTCCATGACGAGACCTCCGCCCCGTTGGATCCGGTGACGTTCGCGTACGACATCCCGCCGGATCGCGGGTCCGCGGCGATCGCGGTCGCCGGCCGCCGCTCGGACGGGCTCCGGCACGTCGAGGTGATCGAGCATCGGCTTGGGACGCGATGGCTGCCCGAGCGGCTCGCGGAGCTCACGAGTGCGCATCGTTGCGGCCCGGTCAGGTATGACCCGTCGAGTCCGGCGGCGTCGATCATCACCGCGCTTGAGGATCTCCGCGTCGAGGCGGATCCGGTAACGGCGAACGAGCACGCCCAGGCGTGCGGCGTGATCTTCGACGCGGTAGACCATGCAACGGTCCGGCATCGCGGCCCGCACGACGTCACCGACGCCTTGAAGGGCGCGGGGAAGCGTCCGCTCGGCGAGGCGTGGGGCTGGTCCCGGAAGGCGTCGAGCGTGGACATCAGCCCGTTGGTGGCGGTGACGCTGGCGTTGTGGGGGTCGGATTCGTATCGCGAGAAGGTCCGTGTCAAGCCGCGCCTTGAAGTCTGGGCCTAGCGCCCCGCCCCTCCTCTAGATGAGCCTCCTTGGTGACACCTTCCGCACGATCGGCGCTGTCCGGTCCATCATCGACGCCGCTGGCCGTGACGTCGCCCGTGTTGGCCTCGGCCCGATCTGGGGCGCTGTCACCCAGCCGACGGGCGTGCCGCTCGCCGAGGGCAAGGACGGCCTGCCTCGGACGATCCACTACGAGGACATCTACACGTCGCATCAGCCGACGATCTTCGCGCTCATCAACACCCTGACGAAGCAGACCGCTCGCCTGCCGCTCATTGCCTACCAGGGAGACCCGTATGGTGAGCACGAGGCGCTACCGCTACGGCACGAGCTGGCGCGGCTGCTCCGCAAGCCGGCGCCCGGTTCGACCGGCCACGACCTGAAGCAGGCGCTGATGTTGCCGACGCTGATCCACGGCAACTCCGCGGTCGGCAAGTTCCACGGCAACGGGCCGGATGAGCCACCGACCGAGCTGCTGCGTCTGGACTGGCGGCACATGGGCGCGTACGCCCGGAACGGCGGTCCGATCGAGTTCTGGACGTCGACGCAGTTGGACGGCACCCAGCGCCGACTCGAGGCTGACGCCGTCATCCACACCTGCTGGCAGCCGCCTTCCGGGCCGCTCGGCGTTAGTCCGCTGCAGGCCCTCGGCGTCGTTGTTGCGTCCGAGGACGCCGCGCGGCGGTTCGAGCTCGCCTCACTCCGGAACGGCGTGCGGCCCTCCGGTGTGCTCTCCCTCCCACCTGATGTTCAGACGACGGAGGAGGAGCGCGCCGAGATGCGCGCTGACATCGAAGCGATGCACCGCGGCGTCGACGAGGCGTTCCGTATGGGGCTCCTCACCGGCGGCGCGACATGGACCCCCATGAGCTTCAACGCGGCGGACGCGCAGCTGCTCGAGCAGCGGATCGTGAATCGCGAGGAGTGCTGCTTCGTCTACGACGTCCCGCCGCCGCTGATCGGTGATCTCGGGAAGGGGTCGTACAACAACGTCGAGGAGCTCAACCGGCAGCGGTACAAGAGCGTCCTTCCGCCGTGGCTGGTGCTGATCGAGGAGACGCTGCAGGCGCAGCTCATCGACCCAGAGCCGGCGTGGCAGGACGACGACCTCTTCGTGCGGTTCGATCTGTCGCAGGTCCTCAAGGGCGACCCCGCTGAGGAGGCCACGGCACAGGCGGAGCTCGTGCGTGAGGGGATCGTCACGGCCGACGAGGCGCGGTGGCGGTTCGGGTTGCAGACGAAGGGCGGCAACGCCGCCGAGCTGCGGATCCCGATCAACAACTCCGCGATGCTGTCCGCCGCCCCGACGGGGGACACGCCGGCCGAGCTTCCGGCGCCGCCGGATCCTGATCTGCCCGTTCTTCCGCCTCCGGCGGTGTAGGTCGCTGACCCCGAGCGCATCGGGGGCCGAGGAAGCCAGACCTCGCGCGGCTCGTCTCCGCGAAACCAACGGCTGAACCCATCTGGCAGTAGTGAGAGGACCCGGCCATGGCCGACGAGAACGACCGCAACGACCGGACTGACGATGTCGACGACGTCGGCACCCGCTCCACCGACGTCCCACGCTCCCGTCTGATCGAGGAGCGCCGCCGCGCGAACGCCGAGAAGGAAGCTCGCGAGGCCGCCGAGGCGCGCGTCGCCGAGCTTGAGGCGCGCGACAAGACCGAGGTCGAGCGCCTCACGTCCGAGCGCGATGCGCTCAAGGCCGAGAACGCCACCCTCAAGACGACGATGGAGACCGACCGCAAGTCGGCTGCCGTCATCGAAGCGGCCCGAGACGCCGGGTTCCACAACCCGACGCAAGCGGCGCGGCTGCTCGACCCGGAAGTGCTCGCCGGCATCGACGGCGCCGACGCCGCGAAGGCCGCGGTCCGTGAGCTCGCACGCTCCGACACCCACCTGGTCAAGCCGGCCGAGCCGGAGACCCGGAAGGGCGTCGAGAAGATTCTCGCCAACGGCGAGCGCGTCGATGGGACGCACGACGACGTGACCGGCACCGGGGCGATCCCCGAGCCCGGCTACGGAACCCTGCAGCAGGCCTACTCAGAGCCTGCCCAGACGTAGTACCAGGCGGTCCCTGGCCGGGCCGCCGCCTTCCCACCCAACCCACCCTCTAAGGAGGTCGCCCGGCCATGGCCTACACCCTGACGGAGAGCGCGAAGCTCACCCAGTCCGTCCTGCAGCGCGGCGTCGTCGAGACGTTCGTGCAGGAGTCCCCGGTCCTCGACCGACTGCCCCTGATGAACATCGCGGGCAACGCCTACGCCTACAACGAGGAGCTCACCCTTCCCGGCATCGAGTTCCGTGCCGTGAACGCCGCGTACGCGGAGAGCACCGGCACGGTCAACCCGAAGACGGAGAAGATCGTCATCCTCGGTGGTGACGCCGACGTCGACACGTTCCTCGTTCGCACCCAGGGTAACCTCGCGGACCTCCGGGCGCAGGCGACCCGCGGGAAGGTCAAGGCGGCGTCCTACAAGTTCCAGGACTCGTTCATCAACGGCGACACCGCCGTCGACGCCAACTCGTTCGACGGCCTCAAGAAGCGCCTGACGGGCGGGCAGGTCATCTCGGCCGGCACGAACGGACTCCCTGTCCTCGGCGCCGACGACGCGGCCCGGCAGGCGTTCCTCGACAAGCTCGACGAGCTCATCGCGGCCGTCGCCGGCGGGCCTGACGCGCTCTACATGAACGCGGCGGTCCGGTCCCGGCTCCTGTCCGCGTTCCGGCGGCTCAACATCCAGACGGAGCCCGTCGGGACCCGGCAGGATCCGTCCTACCAGGGCATCCCGTTCATCGACATCGGCGCGAAGGCCGACGGGACGCTCATCATCCCGCAGACCGAGACGCAGGGGACCTCGAGCATCGCGTCGTCCATCTACGCGGTGAAGTTCGGCCGCGGCGAGGGCGACCAGGCCGTCTCCGGTCTCACGAACGGCGGGATCAGCGTTCGTGACCTCGGCGAGCTCGACACCAAGCCGGCGTACCGGACCCGGCTCGAGTTCTTCTGCGGGCTCGGCGTGTTCGGCGGCAAGGCCGCCGCGCGCCTGACCGGCGTCCTCGCCTCCTAACCCGCCCGACTACTACCCGAAAGGACCAGATCATGGCCGAGAAGAACTCAGGCGCCGTCGAGGCGCCCACCACGAAGGACGACATGCTCGACGCTGGTGTCCCGATGCTCCCGGGCGACCCGTCCGAGCCCGTCGGCCCTGAGGACGCGTTCGGGCCCGGCCCGAAGCGCGGCGACTACGCCGGCCGGATCAACGCCGGGCCGCACTTGGTGTCCGTCCACATCCCGGACGCGAAGCCGGGCGAGCCGCACTCCAAGCTCGTCCCCGTCGACGAGCGCGCCGCCGAGATCGGCGACGTCAAGGGCGTCAAGGGCGGCGTCGACACCGCCTAGCACCTCGCTGCCGCGTCCGCCCGAGGGGGCGGCGCCCGCCCGGTCGCACCGGGGCGCGGCACTCCAACCCCTGATCTCCGCGACGAAAGGGGGCTCGCCATCGCTGTTCCAGCCATCGTCCCGACCGTCAACCAGGTCGGTGCTCTTCTCTACACCATGACCGCCGACGGGTCCGGTAACAGCATCGACGGCACCGGCTACGCCGGCACGTTCACCGCCGGCACGTTCCCGACGGCCACCGCGGTCGAGGAGCTGTGCCAGTTCGCGGCGGATGATCTCGAGCTCGCGCTCGCCACCTACGGCGTCGACGAGATCCCGACGGGGCATCACGCGCGGGCGCAGCACGTCGCGAAGTACCAGGCGGCCGCGCTCGTTGAGGACTCCTATCGCGACGACCCCGACGGATCCGCGTCCGCCACGAGCTCGAACGTCGCCCTGTACCTGAAGGGCGTTGCGGGGCTCGCCGCGCTCATCAACGGGCAGGCGGAGCAGGGCGGAGGGACGCTCCCCGGTGGCGCTGAGCGTGGCTGGGCGGGGATGTCGTGAGGCTGAGCGTCGAGGTCCAGGGCCTAGAGGCCGCGACCCGCCCGTTCGACCGGCTTGGCCGGCGGCTCCGTGACCCGGGTGAGATTCTCGTGGAGGCGGTCGACACCGTCGCGGAGGCGAACGTCGCGCGGATCCGCGCCGGCGCCGGTCGCAAGCTCGCACCGTCAACGCTCCGCCAGAAGCGTCGCCTGGGGCAGCCCGCGACGCCGCTGATTGGCGAGGGCAAGCTGCTCCGGAGCCTCAAGCCGGGCGGGCCGGGGAGCATCGTTCGCGTGCAGGGCGAGACGGCCACCTACGGCACGAGCGTCTTCTACGCACGGTTCCAGAAGAAGCGCGGCGGACGGTCCGTGATCTCAGTCCGGAAGCCCACGCGCCTTCTCGTCGCCCAGCAGATCCGCCGCGACCTCCTCGCAAGATGAGCACGCCACGCTGGACCCGTGGTCCCCTCGGGCACGTGGGGACGCTCGAGCGCGCCGCTGTCGACTTGCTCGAGGCGTGGGAGACGACGTACCTGTCCGACGCCGAGCGCGTCCACCAGCTCCCGTCGCGGTCGCTCCCAGTCGCCCGGACGTGGGAAGTCGGCACCGTCGACGACCTCCAGCCGCAGACCCGGCTGCCGATGGTCGCCGTCAAGGTCGCGTCGCTCACCGACGTCGATACCGACGCCGACCGGTTCCACTGGTGGGGGACCGTGACCCTCACGTTGACGGTCATCCACGAGCGCGAGACGCTCGGGCTCGCCGAGAAGGAATGCCACGAGCTCCTCGCCGCGCATCGTGCGTGCCTGCTCGATCACCAGAGCATCGACGGGACGGCCCGGTACGTGCTCTGGAGCACCGGCGACTACGACCGCAACACGATCGAGCGTCAGCACCGCCGGATCGTCGCGCTCGCGGAGTCGTTCACCGTCGGCGCGATCCTCGGCGACGCCGGCCGGACCGCACCACCGCTCGTGCCGCCCGTCAACCCGTACGACCCCGTGCCCGGCGACACCCTCATCACCGACACGACCCTCGACGTCATCCCGGAGACCCCATGATCCAGCACATCAAGAACGCCACGACGGGCCCGATCCCCGTCGCTGACGTGATGCTCGCCCCCGGCGAGGAGGTCAAACTCGTCGACGGGAGCCCCGAGCTCACCGCGAGCGACCGCGACCTGCTCGAAACGGGCGCCCTCCTCGACGTCACCCCCCAGCCCGAGCCTGAGCCGCCTTCGGATCCGCCCGTCTCGTCCTCGTCCGACAAGCGTCCGCCGCGGCGCGAGAAGAAGGAGTAGACCGTGCCGCTACTGGCTGGAACCACCCGCAAGCTGGTGAAGGAGCCGACCCGTCCGGTCGATCTCTCCGACACCGGCACGCTGCATCTCGCCGGTCTGGCCGGCAAGGGCCGCGTCGACAAGCCGATGGTCCTGAACCGCGAGGGCGACATCGTCCCCTACCTCGGCGGCCGAGTGACGTACTCGTCCGCGCATGACTACCTCCGCGCACACTTCCGCGCTGGCGGCTCCCGCGTGGTGTTCAACCGGTACACCGGGCCCGCGGCGACGTTCGCGAGTCTCGCGCTGGCGGGGGCGGGCGGCGCGTCGCTGAACATCACCGCCGCCGGGCCGGGCGCCGACTACACCGACCTCGGGATCGAGGTGCTGTCCGTCGATGGCGGCGCCGGCCGCGTCCTCGTCGTCACGAAGGCGCTCGGCGGCGATCAGTTCGAAGAGGTTGAGCGGTCAACAACGTTCACGACGCAGGCTGAGGCGAAGGCATGGTCGGACACCGACCGGACCAACCCGCAGATCAGGGTCGCCGTCGGCGCCGGCACCGGGCTCCCCGCCGCCGCCGCGCGCACCGCGCTCGCTGGCGGCAGCGATGACCGCGCGTCCGCCACCCCCGACCACGCCAAGGC
>CALMNS010000722.1 GCA_937871635.1 uncultured Solirubrobacter sp. | reverse complement strand
CGCGTGGCCTCGGCGCGCGCTAGCCGTCCTGGTCCGTCGGACGGATCAGGATCTCGTTGACGTCGACGTGCGGCGGCTGCTGCACCGCGTACAGCACCGCACGGGCGACGTCGTCCCCCTCCAGGGCGCGGATCGACGGCTTGTTCTCGAAGAACGGGGTGTCGACCATCCCGGGCTCGACGAGCGTCACCCGGCATCCGGTCCCGTTGAGCTCCTGGCGCAGCCCCTCGCCCATCGAGGTGACAGCGAACTTGGTCGCCGAGTAGAGCGAGCCGGGCAGCGCGCGACGCCCGGCCACCGAGCCCGTGAGCAGGATGTGTCCCTTCGCCGCCTTGACGTGCTCGATCGTCGCCCGCACGGTCAGCGCCGCGCCGTAGACGTTCGTGAGGATCATCGCCTTCCAGTCCTCGACGGAGTCGGCCTTCGCGGGGGAGAACGAGCGCGCGCCGCCGAACCCGGCGTTGGCGAGGACGACGTCGATCGAGCCGAACGCGTCGAGCGCCCGCTCGGCGAGCACCTCGACGTCCTCCCACTCGGTGACGTCGGTGCGGACGGCCAGCGCGTGATCGCGGCCGCCCAGCTCGTCGACGAGGCGCGCGAGCTTCTCCTCCGACCGGGCGGCGAGGACGACGCGGTAGCCGGCGTCGACGGCATGGCGCGCGGTGGCGGCGCCGATGCCCGTCGAGGCGCCGGTGATGAGGAAGGTGGGCTGCGAATCGGCCATGGCCTCCCGCATGCCCCGCCGGACCGGGGGCAAACGCACCGGCGTCGGCGGCCGCCGCGGATACCGTGTGCGGACGTGTTCGACCGCGCCACCATCGAGATCCGGGCCGGCGCCGGCGGCAACGGCTGCCTCTCCTTCCGGCGCGAGGCGCACGTCCCCAAGGGCGGGCCCGACGGCGGCGACGGGGGCCGCGGCGGCGACGTCGTCGTCCGCTGCGACGACTCCCTCCGCGACCTCCAGGCCTTCCGCCGCCGCGCGCACTTCCGCGCCGAGCGCGGCGGTCACGGCGAAGGGAACCTGCGCCACGGACGCGACGGCGAGACCCTGGTCATCGCGGTTCCGCCCGGCACCCAGGTCGAGCGCTGGGACGGGACCCGGTACGACCTCGTGGCGCCCGGCCAGGAGGTCGAGGTGGCCCGCGG
>CALMNS010000721.1 GCA_937871635.1 uncultured Solirubrobacter sp. | reverse complement strand
GAGTACGCCCAGGCCCGCAGCCCGCGGGTCAGCTGGCGCCCGCGCGCCATGGCCGCGACGGCGGCCGCCGCGAAGAACGCGAGGAGGAGCCCCGCGCTCCCCGCCGGAGGGATGCCGGGGCCGTCCTCGGAGGGGAAGACGAAGGCGAGGTAGGAGAAGACGAGGGCGGCGCCCGCGGCGTTGGCGAGCAGCCCGCCGATGAAGAGGCGCCTCCCGATCCGGTCCGCCAGCTCGCCGCGCGACATCGCCGCGGCGAACCTACCGCTCCGCGCGGAGCTCCTCCTGCCACCACGCGACCGTGTCGCGCAGGGTCAGCTGCAGCGGGATGGCGGGCTCCCAGCCCGTCGCCGCCGTGAGCTTCGCGTGCGAGCCGCGCAGCTCCATCACCTCGTGGGCCCGGACCTTGGCGGGGTCGACCACCTGCTCGACTCGCACGCCGGCCGCCTCGCCGAGCCAGGCGACGAGCTCCGCCGCCGACGCCGGGGTGCCCGAGCAGACGTTGTAGACCTCTCCCGGCTCCCCGTCCGCCGCCAGGGCGCGGTAGGCGCGCACGACGTCGCGCACGTCGGTGAAGTCGCGGCGAGTGTCCGGGTTGCCGGTGACGACGCGGATCGGGTCGTCGCCCGCCGCGAGCCCCTCGGCCACCTGGCGGGCGAAGGTGGCGATGGCGTAGACGGGGGCCTGCCCGGGGCCCGCGTGGTTGAACGCCCGGGCGCGCACCACCCGCACGCCGAAGGCGTCGGCGTAGAAGCCCGCGAGGAGGTCCGCGGAGGCCTTGGAGACCGCGTAGGGGTTCTGCGGGCGCAGCGGGGCCGTCTCGTCGACCGGCAGCCGCTCGGGCGGGCCGTAGACCTCGCCGCTCCCCACCGCGACCACCGTGGCGTCGGGGACGCCGGCGCGGACGGCGTCGAGGACGTTCTGGGTCATGGCCAGGTTGTCGTGCAGCGTCTGCGCGGGCCGCTCCCAGGACTCCCCGACGTGGGCCCGGGCGGCGAGGTGGTAGACGACCTCGGGCCGCGCCTCGGCGACGGCCGAGCGGGTGGCGGCGGGATCGAGCAGGTCGACGCGCGCGCCGCCGTCGCGGGCGATCTCGTCGACGTCGTCGCCCGCCGCGAGGCACTCGGCGACGAGGTGGCGCCCTGCGAACCCGGACGCCCCGGTGACCAGGACCCGCAGGGCGGTCAGCCGACGGTGCCGACGAGGTGCTCGATCGAGCCGTGCCCGTTCGTGGAGACGGTGGCGTCGTCGATCGGCACCGGATCCGAGGGCAGGCGCGGGTTGAGCCGCCGCTCGAGCTCGCCGAGCACGGTGCCGAACAGCAGGTGGCGCCAGGTGGCCTGCGCGAAGGCCCACGGATCGCCCCACAGCGCCGGGAGCTCGGCGGCGGCCGGGTGGAAGCGGTCGTTGAACGGGGTGCCGGCCCAGCTCGCCAGGTGCTCCGCCATCCCGGCGGCCGGGCCCTTCGCCCACGCGGGGACCGGGAGCCGCGGCGCCGCCGAACTGTAGATCGCCCCGAACACCGCGCCGTTGGCCAGGTGCATGGCCAGCCCGACGTACGGCCAGGCGGGCCCGCGGGTGACGAGCTTGCCGAGTAGCTCGGTGTCGTCGTACGGGACGCCGAAGACCCGGCGGTCCAGGGGTTGCTGCGCGGCCCAGACGGCCGCGGCGGCGGCGCCCGCGAGGGCCCCACGAAGGGTGCGCGAGGAGGGGGGGAGCATGGCCGTGCGAACTGTAACGAGGCGCACGACCGCGGGTACGCCAGTGCATGGTCTCCGACCTCGCCGCCCTGCACGAGCGCGCGCGCCACCGCGGCGTCAACCCGCTCGTCTACTGGCTGGTCCGGGCCCTCTTCCAGCCCGTCTTCCACCTGTACTTCCGGCTCTCGCGGATCGGCCGCGAGCACGTGCCCGAGAGCGGCCCGGTGATCTTCGCCGCCAACCACCGCTCGTTCCTGGACCCGTTCGTGATCGCCACCATCGCGCGGCGGCCGCTGTACTACGTGGCCAAGCGCGAGCTCTTCTCCCATCGGCTCGTGGCCTGGTTCCTCAACTCGCTCGGCGCCTTCCCCGTCGACCGCGGCACCGGGGACGAGGAGATGGTGGCCACCGCCAAGGCGATCCTCGCGCGCGGCGACGCGGTGCTCATCTTCCCC
>CALMNS010000720.1 GCA_937871635.1 uncultured Solirubrobacter sp. | reverse complement strand
GCTACGCCCGCGGCGAGGCGCGCAACCAGGCCATCCGCGACACCCTCGAGCCGCTCGCGCCGGGGGAACGCCCGCGGGCGGTCGCCGCCGCCGCCGTCATCGCGGCGCTGCTCGGGCTGCTCAACCTCGCCTTCCTGGTCGCGGGCTACGAGGTCCGCGGCGAGCAGCCGGCGGTGCCCGGCGTCCTGCTCCTCTCCGCGCTGCTCCTCGCCGCCGCGATCGGCATGTGGCAGCTGCAGTACTGGGCGATCCTCGGCTTCCAGGCGCTGCTCGGGATCTCGTTCGCCATCGCGCTGCTCTCCCTCCTGCTCTACGCGACGGACCTGCGCGGGATCGCCGTCTGCATCTTCATCCTGCTCAGCGCCGGGGCCCTGTTCTGGAAGCTCGTGCGGGTCATGGCGCGGATCCAGATGCCCGAGCGGCCGCGCCGCGGCGCGGCGCCGTGAGCGCCGGCGAGCCCTGACCGCGAGCAGCCTTCAGACCTCGAGCCGCTGATCCTCCAGGTCGAGCTCGCGCTCGATCGTGTGCATCACCTCGTCGGAGATGCGCCCCTCGTCGCGCAACGCGACGATGCGGGCGCGCTGGGCCTCGAGCACCTCGCGCACCAGCCGCTGGTAGTCGCGCGAGCGCGACTCGAGGTCCTCGTCGCCGTCGCCGAGCGCGTCCTCGCGCGCCCACTGCGCGATGCGGCGCCGGCGGAACTCGTAGAGGCCCTGGAGCCGCTCGACCGTCCCGTCGCGGGCCCACGCCTCGCCCCGCAGCCGCTCCAAATGGGCCAGCGCCGCTTCGGTCGCCGCGGCGCGGGCCTCGAGCTCCTCCCGCTCGCTCGCGCCGTCGTCCTCCACCCCCAGCACGCGGATGAGCCAGGGGAGGGTGAGTCCCTGGACGACCAGCGTCGCGAAGATGACCGCCAGGGTGAGGAAGACGATCAGGTCGCGCTCCGGGAAGTCGTTCGGCAGCGCGAGGGCGGCGGCCAGGGACACGGCGCCGCGCAGCCCGCTCCAGCCGACCACGAGCCGCTGGCGCCAGCCTGCCCGGCGGTAGCGGACGCTCGCGCGCCGGTCGAGCGCGCGGATCACGTACGGCACCGTGTTCAGCCAGACCAGGCGGGTCCCGATCACCACCGCGCACACGAGCAGCGCGAGGCCGAGCAGCGCTCCCGCCGAGCGGTCCTGGTCCTCGAGGATGCCGGGGAGCTGCAGGCCGACGAGCGTGAACAGCGTGGCGTTGAGGATGAAGACGAGGACCTCCCAGAACGCGAAGCCGCGCAGTCGCGTCGCCGCGGTGGAGAGCGTCGGCGAGCGGTTGCCCACCAGCAGGCCGACGGTCACCGCGGCCAGGACCCCGGAAACGCCGAGCTCCTCCGCCGGCAGGTAGCCGAGGTAGCCCGCGCAGAGCGAGATGACGATCACCACGATGTGGTCGCTCGCGATGCGGCGGAACACCCAGATGAGCGCCGTCGCGGCGACGAGCCCGACGAGGATCCCGCCCACCACGTTGACGACGAAGTCCAGCGACGCGTCGAGCAGGTCGAACGAGCCGCCGACCGCGGCGGCGACCGCCACGCGGTAGATGACCAGCGCCGACCCGTCGTTGATCAGGCTCTCGCCCTCGATGATCGTCGTCAGCCGCCGCGGGACGCCGAGCCGGCGGGCGATCGTCGTCGCCGCCAGCGGGTCGGTCGGGGAGACGATGGCCCCGAGCGCGAACGCGGCGGCCCAGGAGAGCTCGGGCACGGCGATCCGCGCGACGGCGGCCACCGCGCCGGCCGTGACCAGCACGAGCCCGAAGGCGCTGAGCGCGATCGCCCGCTGGTTCTCGCGCAGGTCGCGCAAGGAGGAGAAGTACGCCGCGTTGAACAGCAGCGGCGGCAGGAAGAGCAGGAGGACGAGATCCGGCGGGAGCTCGACCTCGGGCACGCCCGGCGCGAAGCCGACGAGGCTCCCCCCGATCACGAGCAGGATCGGGAACGGTAACCCGACGACCCGCGCGAGCGTCGAAAACGCGGCGACGACGATCAGCAGGAAGAGGAGGACGAGCTCGACGTGTGCGGCCATCGCCGCCGCGGACTATGGCATTCGACTAGATCATCGACTTCGAAGGGGCCAGCTAGCCCTCGGCGCGGGTCCCGACCATCGCGATGTAGTGCAGCGGGCGGCCGCGGACGTCGAGCCGGTGGCGGTAGCGGCGGCGGGCGCGCTCGACCAGGCGCCCGTCGGCGAGCATGCGGGCGATGTACGCCGAGAAGCCGCTCAGGTCCTCGTCGGAGAGGAAGTCCTCCTTGATCGTGAAGGCGAGCCAGCCTCCCGGCTTGACGAGCGACAGCGCGCGGTCGAAGACCTCGGGCGGCACGTCGCCGAAGCCGAGCGCGGCCACGGACGTCATGACGTCGAACGGCGCGTCCTCGAGCTCAGCGGCGATCGCCGTGCCCGGCTCGAGGAGGTCGCACACGTGGTACTGCTCGTAGACCCCGGGCCGGTCGCGCAGTGTCGCCTCGCCCGCCTCCGGCACGATGTCGACGCCAACGACGTCGCCGAACCCGCGGTCGCGCAGGGCCTCGCCGACCATGCCGTTGCCCGCCCCGAGGTCGAGGACGCGCAGCGCCGAGGGGTCCCCGCCGACACCCCGCACCCGCTCTTCGAGAAGACCGGAGACGACGGCCGGGGACTGGCACTTCAGGCGCTCGTAGAAGAGGTGCTCGTAGAGCCCGGGGACGGCGTAGATCTCCCCGTAGTCGTGGAAGCGGATGCGACGGGTGCCGTCGCCGCGCCCGAAATCGAACCATTCCTCGTCCTGATCGAGCCCCGTGTGGGACGGGTCGGGGAAGGTGACGGCCAGCTTTGGTTCGGAAAGTGACATACCCCAGGCCCTACCCGGCCGGGTTGCGGCCAAACGGCGGGCGATAGTGTCAATGCCCATGGCTGAGCGCGCGTACGACGTCGTCGTGATCGGATCGGGTCCGGGGGGCTACGTGGCGGCGATCCGCGCGGCGCAGCTCGGGATGAGCACCGCCGTGGTGGAGAAGGGCGACGTCGGCGGGCGCTGTCTCAACGTCGCGTGCATCCCCGCCAAGGCGGTGCTGCGGGTCGCCGACATCATGAGCGAGGTCTCCGAGGCCGCCGAGTTCGGGATCGAGGTCAACGGGTCGTCGGTGGACTTCGCGAAGGTCGGCGCGCGGCGGGCCAAGGTGGTCAAGACCCTCACCGGCGGCGTGGCCGGGCTGCTCAAGAAGAACGGGGTCGACTACGTCGAGGGCCACGGCACGGTCACCGACGACGGCAACGTCAAGGTCGGCGGGAACTTCGACGGGACGGAGATCGAGGCCCGTAAGGCGGTCGTCCTGGCCACCGGGTCCGTCCCCAAGCCGCTGCCCGGCATCGACTTCGGCGGGCGCGTGATCGGGACGGAGGAGGCATGGGGGCTCACCGAGCTGCCCGCCCGCATCGCCATCCTCGGGGCGGGCGCCTCGGGCGCCGAGCTGGCGTCGGGCTACGGCCGCCTCGGCACGGAGGTCCTCCTCTTCGAGGCGCTCGACCGCGTCCTGCCCAACGAGGACGCCGACATCTCCAAGGCCGCCGCCCGGGCGCTGGCCAAGCAGAACATCACGATCCGCACGGGCACCCGCGTCGGCGAGGTCAAGTCGGGCGACTCGAGCGTCTCGTTCAGCTTCGGGGACGGCGAGACCGCCGACGTCGATTGGCTGATCATCGCCGCGGGGCGCGGCCCCGACGTCGAAGGGCTCGGCCTCGACGAGGCGGGCATCAAGCTCGACGACCAGGACCTGATCGCCGTCGACGCCGCGCAGCGCACCTCGCTGGCGAAGGTGTACGCGATCGGCGACCTCGTCCGCGGCCCCGCGCTCGCCCACAAGGCCTCCGATGAGGGCCTCATCGCGGTCGAGGACGCGGCCGGGATGGAGACCCACGGCCTGGAGTACGTCGACATCCCGCGCGCCACGTTCTGCACCCCGAACGTCGCGTCGTTCGGGCTGACCGAGGCCCAGGCGCGCGAGCAAGGCTACGACGTCACCGTGGGCAAGATCAACTACGGGGCGGTGGGCGCCGGCACGGTGTACGGCGACCGCACGGGGATCATCAAGATCATCGGCGACAAGAAGTACGGCGAGCTCATCGGCGGCCACATCGTCGGCGCCAAGGCCACCGACCTCATCCAGGAGCTCGTCAACGCCCGGGCGCTGGAGGGCGGCTACCACGAGGTGGCCAGCATCGTCCACGGGCACCCGACGATGTCCGAAGGCGTCATGGAAGCGGCGCGCGCCGCCGATGGCTGGCTCATCCACGGCTGACCCGCTCCCGTCGCCCGGCGCCGCCGGGCACCCGACCTTCTACTTCGACCTGGCCTCGCCGGAGGCGTACCTGAGCGCCGAGCGGATCCTCCACGACCTGCCCGAGCTCGCCGAGTGGATCCCCGTGTGGGTGGGCGGGCTCGCCGCCGCGGGGCTCAGGACGGACCGGGAGTCCGTCGTCGCGCGAGCCGGGGCGCGCGGGCTCCAGCCCGTGCGCTGGCCGTCGCCGTTCCCCTCGCAGACGCGCTTCGCGATGCTGGTGGCCACCTTCGCGAAGC
>CALMNS010000719.1 GCA_937871635.1 uncultured Solirubrobacter sp. | reverse complement strand
AGCTCGGGCTCCCGCACGGCGCGGACGACCCGGCGCTCGTCGCCGGCGACGGCTCGCCGCTCGGCGCGAGCGCGCTGACCACCTGGCTGCGGCGCGCGAGGCTGGTCAGCATGAGCCTCGAGGCCAACGGCGGCATCTGCCGCTCGTTGCTGGCCAGCCGCTACGGCGTTCACGACCCGACCGAGGAGGTGGCTGCGTGAAGACGGCGCGCCTGCACGAGTACCGCGGCCCGCACGAGTACCACGGCGCCCTGAAGATCGAGGAGCTCGCCGAGCCCACCGTCGAGGGCCCACACGACGTCATCGTCAGGATCGGCGGGGCCGGGCTGTGCCGGACGGACCTGCACATCATCGAGGGGCAGTGGGCCGAGAAGTCCGGCGTCGAGCTGCCCTACGTCCCCGGGCACGAGAACGCGGGCTGGGTGCACGAGATCGGCTCCGCGGTGTCGAACGTCGCGGTCGGCGACACGGTGATCCTGCACCCGCTGATGACCTGTGGCCTGTGCCGCGCGTGCCGCGCCGGCGACGACGTCCACTGCGAGAACAACGAGTTCCCCGGGATCTCGCGCGACGGCGGGTTCGCCGAGCTGATCAAGACCACCGCGCGCTCGGTCGTCCGCCTCGACCCCTCCCTGCACCCGCGCGACATCGCCGCGCTCGCCGACGCGGGCCTGACCGCCATCCACGCCGTCAAGAAGGCCATCCCCCTCCTGCACGCCGGGAGCAAGGCGCTGGTCATCGGCGCGGGCGGGCTCGGGCACATCGGGATCCAGTGCCTCAAGGCGCTGACGCCGGCGGAGATCATCGTGCTCGATCCCAACGAGCAGGCGCTCGCCCTGGCCGGGGAGCTCGGCGCCGACCAGACCGTGCAGCTCGGCGACTCGCACCGCGACACGATCCTCGAGATGACCGACGGCCATGGCGTCGAGGCGGTCATCGACTTCGTCGGCGAGAACGGGGCGATCGACGAGGGCGTGGCCGTGCTGCGCCAGGCCGGCTCCTTCTTCGTCATCGGCTACGGGGAGAACGTCAACGTGCCGACGATCGACATCATCTCGCGGGAGATCAACTTCATCGGGAACCTCGTCGGCTCCTACAACGACCTCGCCGAGCTGATGGTCCTCGCCGCCCAGGGCAAGGTCACGCTGCACACGAGCACCTACCCGCTCGACGCGATCAACGACGCGATGGACGACCTCGACAACGGACGGCTCCGCGGGCGCGGCATCCTGATGCCCGCCGGGGTCGAGTAGCTAGGAGCTCCGCCATGGGAAAGGCCCTGCACTTCAACCATGACGCGCGTCTGCGCCTGCAGGCCGGCGTCGACGAGCTGGCCGACACGGTCAAGGTCACGCTCGGGCCCAAGGGCCGCAACGTCGTCCTCGAGCGCCTGACCGGGGCGCCGATCATCACCAACGACGGCGTGACCATCGCCCGCGAGATCGAGCTCTCGGACCCCTTCAAGAACATGGGGGCGATGCTGGTCCGGGAGGTGGCCTCCAAGACCTCCGAGCTCACCGGGGACGGCACGACGACGGCGACCGTGCTCGCCCAGGCCCTCGTCCGCGAGGGCATGCAGACGATCTCCGACGGCGCCAACCCGATGCTCCTGCGCCGCGGGATCGAGGACGCGACCGAGCTCGTCGTCGCCCACCTGCAGGCGAGCGCGCGCAAGGTCGAGGGCGAGGACCACCTGCGCCACGTGGCCACCATCGCCGCCAAGGAGGACGAGCGGATCGGCGCGGCCGTCGCCAAGGCGCTCGACCGGGTCGGCGAGGAGGGCGTCGTCTCCATCGAGGAGTCGGTCACCCCCGGCATCTCGGTCGACTTCACCGAGGGCATGCTGGTCGAGAACGGCGTCGTCTCGCCGTACATGATCGCCGACCAGAGCCGGATGGAGACGGTGCTCGAGGACCCCTACATCCTCATGACCACCAAGCCCATCTCGACCGTCCACGACCTGATGCCGACGCTCGACGCGCTGATGAAGGCGCCGCGCCCGCTGGTCGTCCTGGCCGAGAAGATCGACGGCCAGGCGCTCGGGATGCTCGTCCAGAACTCGTCGCACGGGACGCTGCAGGCGATCGCCCTGCGGGCGCCCGGCTTCGGCCACCGCCGCGTCGCGCACCTGCAGGACCTGGCCGCCTTCACAGGCGGCGAGGTCATCACGGACGAGGCCGGCCTCACCCTCGCGCACGTCAAGCCCGAGTCCTTCGGCCGCTGCCGCCGGGTGATCGCCACCCAGGAGTCGACCACGTTCATCGACGGCGAGGGCGGCGAGGAGCGCATCCGCAACCGGCTCGAGCAGATCCGGGTCGAGGTCGAGCGCGGCACGCAGGAGACCGACCGCGAGATCGCCGCCGAGCGGCTGGCCAAGCTCTCGAGTCGGCTGGCCGTCATCCGCGTCGGCGGGGCCACCGACGTCGAGCTCAAGGAGCGCATCATGCGCACCGAGGGCGCCCTGGCCGCCACCCGCGCCGCGGTCTCCGAGGGGATCGTCGCCGGCGGCGGCTCGGCCCTGCTGCGGGCCGCCCGGGCGCTCGACGACCACGGGCTCGAGGGCGACTACGCGATCGGTGCCGAGATCGTGCGCCGCGTCCTCGGCGTCCCCCTCTACTGGATCACCACGAACGCGGGCTACGACGGCCAGGCGACGATCGACCAGGTCCTCGAGATGGACGACGCGGAGGGGCTCAACGCCCTGACCGGCGAGTTCGGCGACCTCTTCGAGGACGGGGTGATCGACCCGGTGCGCGTCACCCGGCTCGCCCTCCAGCACGCCGCGTCGGTCGCCGCGCTGCTGCTCACCACGGAGGCCGTCGTGGCCGAGGAGCTGCTCGCGCAGCCCGGCGCGATCATCGCCCCCGGCTACGGAGATCTCGCCGAGGGCCTCGCGCGGCCCTCGTCGCCGGTGTAGACCAATGGCCGAGATCACGGTCACCGTCAACGGCGTCGGCGGCGCCTACGTGTCGCTGGTGGTCGGCGGCGACCCGCCGGAGGTCCGCAGCTCGGTGGCGCTCGACGAGCTCGAGGCCACCGACGCGACCGCCGCCCTCGACGCCCTCGTGCTGGACTTCGATCACTACGGCCGGCTCGTCGGCCTGCGGGTGACCGGCAGCGCGGCCTCGGTCCTCGCGCCGTCCCTCCTGGAGGCAGGTGTGAGTGTCACCGAGTGAGCAGGCCGTCCCCTCGCTGGTCGACAGCCTCAAGGCCTACATCGACGACCTGCCCGAGGAGCAGCGGGCCGACGCCCTGCACCAGGTCTTCTACGGCTTCTACACGCGGGTGGCGATCATCGACCGCACCACCCACGAGCTCGCCACCTGGGCGAAGGAGGAGGCCGGGCAGCTCGACCAGGTGCCCGACTCGCTGGCCGAGGCGCTGCGCGACAACGCGCTCTTCGTCGGGCAGGAGCTGTTCGCCAGCCGGGTGCGGGCGATGAGCGCGATGGGCTACATCTCGAGCCGCCTCGCCGAGCTGCTCGACGGCGGCGAGCCGGCCGAGCCGTTCACGCTGACCCGGGCGGTGGCGTTCGACCAGGAGCGCGGCGAGATGCGCACCTACGACCTCTCCACCCCGGGGGAGCACCCCGACCTCCCCTACGACCCGCGCGCGTACGACCCGCGCGCGGGCTAGGAAGACGGTCCGGCGCCCGGAAGGACGGTCCGGCTCCCGCGAGTGGCCGGGCGGCTGGCGGCGACGGCCACGAGCTGAAGCTCCGCGTGCGGGGGCCGTGCAGCCGGCGGGCGCTGCCGGCGCGCGACCGGCGAAGGTCAACGGCGCTGGGGAGGGCGGCAGGACAGACCGGGGCGGACGCTCGTGCCGTCTGTTAGGCGGACCACGTCGGCTTGCACGCGACGTGGTCGGCCTGAGGGACGCTCACCGTCCGCAAGGCGGACCACGTCCGCCAACCGGCCACCTGGTCGGCCTCGGACGCTTTCCGCCGCCGTCACCCGAGC
>CALMNS010000718.1 GCA_937871635.1 uncultured Solirubrobacter sp. | reverse complement strand
GTGCGGCCCCGCGGCGGTGGCGACCGTCCCGGCCACGATGGCCACGAACCCCAGGGGCGCCAGGAGCCGGACCCCCCACACGCTGCGGCGGTCCGTCGCGCGCGGCCGCGAGCCGGGCGGGAAGTGCGAGCGCCACACCAGGGCGACCGCGGCGACGAGCAGGACCATCGAGAGCGAGTAGTGGGCCATCACCCACCCCGGCGCCAGGCCGTACCAGACCGACATGCCGCCGATGACGGCCTGCCCGAGGACCCCGAGCGGCAGGATCGCCGCGATCCGGGTGAGGTCGCGCCGGTAGGGACGCCGGCGCAGCGCGAGGAGGAAGGCGGCGACGCAGGGCAGGCCGACCACCCCGGTGAGCACGCGGTTGCCGAACTCGATCAGGCCGTGGGTGTCGAGCTCGGGCGTGAGCCGGCCGCCCTGGCACTTGGGCCAGTCCGGGCAGCCGAGCCCCGAGCCGGTCAGCCGGACCGCGGCCCCCGTGAGCACGATCAGGGTCAGCACGCCGAGCGCCGCCCAGGCCACGCGCTCGAAGAGCTTCTCGGAGACGGTCGGGAGGCGCGACACGAGCCGGGCCTAGAGTAGTCGAGCATGGCCCGCGAGCTCGAGCTCCTGAGCGTCGTGGCGCCGATGCTCGACGAGCTGGCCATCGCCCCCCGGTTCGTCGAGCGCGTCACCGCCGCCCTGCACGGCCTCCCGTGGGAGCTCGTGGTGGTCGACGACGGCTCGACGGACGGCACGGGCGAGCGGCTCGACGAGCTGGCCGCCGCCGACCCGGCGGGGCGCATCCGCGTCGTGCACCTCTCGCGCTCCTTCGGCCACCAGATGGCGCTGACCGCCGGCCTGGACCACGCGCGCGGGAACGCCGTGGTGCTCATCGACGGCGACCTCCAGGATCCGCCAGAGGCCATCCCCGCGCTGCTCGAGCGCTGGCGCGACGGGATCGACGTCGTGGTGGCGCGGCGGCGCGACCGGCCCGGCGAGACCCGCTTCAAGCTGGCCTCCGCCCGCTGGTTCTACGCGCTCATGGGCCGCCTCGCCCAGGTCCCCCTCGAGCCCAACGCGGGGGACTTCCGGCTGCTCGACCGGCAGGTGGTCGACGCCCTGGCCGAGCTGCGCGAGCGCAACCGCTTCCTGCGCGGGATGACCGCCTGGGTCGGCTTCGCCACCGAGGCGGTCGAGTACGACCGCGAGGCCCGTGGCGGCGGGGCGACGAAGTTCTCCCTTCGCCGGATGGTCCGCTTCGCGCTCGACGGCGTCGCCTCCTTCTCCCACGTCCCGCTGCAGATCGCGACCGTCCTCGGGCTCGCCATCGCGGCGCTCGCGCTGGCCCTCCTGCCGCTCACCGTGGTCGCCCGCTACGCCGGCATCTACGACCGCGGCGTCCCGTCGCTGCTCTTCGCGATCCTGCTCATCGGCGGCATCCAGCTCATGACGCTCGGGGTGATCGGCGAGTACGTCGGGCGGATCTACGACGAGGTCAAGCGGCGGCCGCTCTACGTGGTGCGCAAGGGCGAGTCACACGCGCAGGTCGAGGAGGAGCACCCCGACGAGGTCGGCGACTCTCCGCCGCCGCTCAGACGGTGACGTTGCCACCGATCGTCCGCGGCTCCGGGATCGCGTCGCCCTCGTCCGCGAGGCACTCGAGGTGGAACGCGATCGCCGAGCGGATCTCCGCCTCGGCCTCCTCACGGGTGTCGCCGGCAGCGTAGACCGGGAGGTCTTCGGTGCGCGCCCACCAGCCCCCGTCATCAGCCTGTTCGTAGATCACACTGTAGGTTCTCACCGCAGTTCCTCCAGTCCGGTGTCGCGCCGAATGCTAGCCAGCGTGCCGACCGGCACCTGACGCCCCGGCTTGCCGGCGCCGGCGACCGAGACTCGCCGACCGTCCGGGTGGTGCCAGCGCTCGTGCGATCCGGTGATTCGCACTCGCCGCCACTCGCCGCCACCCAGCCCGGGTGAGCGCCTGGCTGACCTCTCGATAGGTCTCTGGCACGTCCCCCAGCCTCGAGCCAGACCGCGTGATGACTCAACGCCGTACCGTCACGATCCCGTGATCTCCCCGCACCAAGAGCCATGAGGGTCTGCGTCGTCGGGGCGGGTCTGGCCGGCCTGACCTGCGCGCTGCGACTGACCCAGGCGGGCCACGTATGCGACGTCTTCGAGCGCTGGCCGGGACTCGGCGGGCAGGCGGCCACGCTCGACGTGGGCGGCGGGGTCCGCCTCGAGCGCTACTACCACCACCTGTTCCCGAGCGACCGCCACATCGCCGCGCTGTGGGACGAGCTCGGGATGGCCGACGAGCTCGAGTGGCGGGTGTCCTCGGTGGCCTTCTTCCTCGACGGGCGCTCGTGGCCGTTCAACGGCCCGTTCGACCTGCTCCGCTTCGCCCCCTTGTCGCCGGCGTCGCGGGTGCGGATGGGCCTCGCCGTCCTGCGGATGCAGCGACGGGCGGCCGCCGGGGAGGGCGTCGAGCCCTACGAGGGGGTGACGGCCGCCGAGTGGGTGCGGCGGGAGATGGGCGCCCAGGCCTGGGAGAAGGTCTGGAGGCCGCTCCTGGGCGGGAAGTTCGGCGCGCGCGCCGAGGAGATCTCGATGTCCTGGCTGTGGAACAAGCTCACCGCCCGGCGGCGGCTGCGCGGCGGCGACGCGCGGGTCGAGCGGCTGGGCTACCCGCGCGGGTCCTGGGAGCCGCTGCTGGCGGAGCTGCGGGCCCGGATCGAGGCGGGCGG
>CALMNS010000717.1 GCA_937871635.1 uncultured Solirubrobacter sp. | reverse complement strand
GCGTAGGAGAGCGTGTACAGATGGTCGCCGACGACGAGCGACCGGCCGATGGGCGGCGGGCCTTCGCCGTCCCGCGGTGCCGGGTGGGCGATGCGCCCGGACTCCTGCAGGGCTGACGGGCCGACGCGGATGCCCGTCGCGCCGGCGAAGGGCGCCGGGCGGTCCGCGGACGCCGTGAGCGGGAGGACGGCGAGCGAGGCGGGTGCCCAGTAGAGGAACGCCCGCGGGTCGAACTCGACGTCCGACATCGAGTCCGGGCCGAGGTCCGCGGTGGCCAGCCGGCGCGGCGCGGCCGGGTCGGCGACGTCGAACAGCGAGACCTGCGCCCCCGTCCTGCGGCCCTGCTCCGTCGCGTCCTGGCCCACGCCGAGCAGCCGGTCCTCGGTGATGGGGTGCAGGTAGGACGAGAAGCCGAGGATCTTGAGCTCGCCGCGCACCCGGGGATCGGCAGGGTTGGAGAGGTCGAGCGTGTAGAGCGGGTCCGTCTCGCGGAAGGTGACGACGTAGCCGCGGTCGCCGATGAAGCGCACGGCGTAGATCCGCTCCCCGCGGCCCAGGCCGCCGACGCCGCCCACCCGGGCCAGCGAGTCGGCGGAGAGCACGGTGACGAAGGACTCGGACTCGCGCGTCGCGTCCTCCGTGGTGGCGACGCGCAGCTCGCCCTCGTGCTCGGAGAGCGAGTACTGGTTGAGCACCGAGCCCACCACCGCGCCCGAGCCCCGGTAGCGGGTCGCGCCGGGGCTCGAGGTGTCGAAGGCGTGCAGCTCGGTGCGGGTGGCCGGCGCGTCACCCGGCACGTAGCGGCGGCTCGCGACGTAGAGGCTCGCCGGCGACGCGTAGACGGTCTCCGCGCCGGCGAGGATCGCGTCGCGCTCCACCGAGAACAGTCCCTGGTCGAGGTCCACCGTCAGCACGGTGAGGAGGTCCAGGCCGGAGAACTCGCGCGGCCGGCGCACGTCGTCGCAGGGGACGACGCCGCGGCGGAAGGTGCGGCCGGAGAGGCGCGAGCGCAGCGTGGTGCGCGGCACCCAGGTGCGGACCGTGGCGTCGGCGAGCTCCGGCGGATCGACGGGCCGCGGAGCGGACGCGACGACGATCCGGGCGGTTCCGCCCGTCAGCCGGGCGTCGACGAAGGACCCCTCGAGGTCGAGCGTCCGGCGCACGGCCATCCGGGCCGGGTCGGCGACGTCGACCTCGGTGAGCCGGACCCCGCCGCGGTCGTTCGCGGCGACGACGAGCGCCCGGTCGCCGCGGACGAGCAGCTGGTGTCCGGAGCCCTCGAGGTCGAGCCCGCCGAGCAGGCGCGGCGCGCCGCCGTCGGGTGCGAGGGCGTGCAGCCGCTCGCCGGCGACGGCGAGGATGCGCCGGCCGTCCGTCTTGACGATGTCGGGCTCGTCGACGCCGGCCTCCTGCACGTTCGTGCCCGAGAAGTCCGGCGTGCCACCGGCGCTCCCGCCGCCCCCGCCCTCGTCGTCCTGCGGCGAGCCGCTCGCCGGCTGCGGGCCCGACAGTCGCTCGTCGCCCCTCGCCGGCGAGACCAGGACGTCCGGGGCCGGGGCGCCGGCG
>CALMNS010000716.1 GCA_937871635.1 uncultured Solirubrobacter sp. | reverse complement strand
GCCCCGTCCAGACGATCGCCTGTCCCGTCGTGTGGATCTGGTCGGCGAACGCGTACCCCTTGTCGATCGAGACGCCCGGGACGTAGCGGGCGAGGCAGGCGGCGACGTGATCGAAGGTGTTGTGGTCGTCGTTGCGCACGATGACCTTCCACGCGCCCCCGAGCCCCGTGCCCGGCCCGCCCAGGCGCGGGCGCTCGATCGTCTGGGTCATGCCGGGGAGGCTAGCTCGCCTGCTTGGAGCGCCAACGGTCCAGCCCGAGCCACAGGTGGTCGAGCGGCGCGGCCTGGGTGTAGGTCTCCACCTGGCCGGGTGCCTCGGCGGCGAGCTTCTCGCGCATGGCGGTCACGAACCCCTCGCGGTCGTGCGAGGCGGCGAGCGCCACCTCGGCGCGCAGCGCCTCGCGGGCGGCCGCGAGCTGTGCGCCGACCTCCTCGACGGAACCGAAGTGGGTGAGCCCGAGGGCGTCGGGCGCCCAGCCGGCGATCGTGTCGAGCGAGTGCTCCCACGCCTCCACGTCGACGTCGGGCGGCGGCGTCGGGGCGATCACCAGGTCGTCGGGCGGGATCCGCACGCCGGCGACGTCCCCCACGAAGGCCCGGCCGGAATCCGCGTGCAGGTAGGCGACGTGGTGGGAGGCGTGGCCGGGGGTGTAGGCCACGCGGAACGCCGCGTCGAGGACCTCCTCTCCGCCCACGAGCGGGTGGAGGTTCGCCTCGGGCACGGGGATGACCTCGCCCCACAGCCGCTGCATCCCCTCCTCGCCGTAGAGCCGGGTGGCCGACGAGACGAGCCGGGCGGGATCGGCGAGGTGCGGGGCGCCGCGCTCGTGGACGTACACCGGGACATCCGGCCAGCGCCGCAGCACCGCGCCCGTGCCGCCCGCGTGGTCGAAGTGGATGTGGGTGAGGAGGATCGCCCGCGGCTCGAAGTCGTCACCGAGCTCGCTCAGCAGCCGGTCCGTGCAGGACTCGGGACCGGGATCGACGAGCACGCCGTCGACCTCCCAGGTGGCGATGACCCGCTCCAGGCCGAGGTGCATCAGGTCGATGTGGCGCATGCGCTGCGAGAATAGGGGCCATGAGCTCCCCCCGCCTGCCCGAGCCTGATCGTCCCTGGATGATGCGCACCTACGCGGGACACTCGACCGCCACGAAGTCCAACGAACTCTACCGCGCGAACCTGGCCAAGGGGCAGACGGGGCTCTCCATCGCGTTCGACCTTCCCACGCAGACGGGCTACGACGCCGACCACGAGCTCGCGCGGGGCGAGGTCGGCAAGGTCGGCGTGCCCGTCGCGCACCGGGGCGACATGGCCACCCTCCTCGACGGCATCCCGCTCGACCGGATGAACACATCGATGACGATCAACGCGACCGCGGCCTGGCTCCTCGCGCTCTACATCGTCGCGGCCGAGGAGCAGGGGGTCGGGCCCGAGCTCCTCCAGGGCACCACCCAGAACGACATCATCAAGGAGTACCTCTCGCGGGGGACCTACGCCTTCCCGCCGGCCCCCTCCATGCGGCTGATCGCCGACATGGTCGCCTACACGGTCGAGGAGGTGCCCAAGTGGAACCCGGTCAACGTCTGCTCCTACCACCTCCAGGAGGCGGGCGCGACGCCCGTGCAGGAGATCGCCTACGCGATGGCCACTGCCGTCGCGGTGCTCGATGAGGTCCGCGATCGCGTGGCGCAGGAGTCGATGGGCAAGGTGTTCGGGCGGATCTCCTTCTTCGTCAACGCCGGGGTGCGCTTCGTCGAGGAGCACGCCAAGCTCCGCGCGATGTCCGTGCTCTGGGAGGAGCTCGGGCGCGAGCGCTACGGGGTCACCGACGAGAAGCACCTGCGCTTCCGCTACGGCGTCCAGGTCAACTCGCTGGGGCTCACCGAGGCCCAGCCCGAGAACAACGTCCAGCGCATCGTCCTCGAGGCGCTCGCGGTGACGCTGGGCCGCGACGCCCGGGCGCGCGCCCTCCAGCTCCCCGCCTGGAACGAGGCGCTCGGCCTGCCGCGCCCGTGGGACCAGCAGTGGTCGCTGCGCATCCAGCAGGTCCTCGCCTACGAGACCGACCTGCTCGAGTACCCCGACATCTTCGAGGGCTCCGTGGTCATGGAGGGGCTCGTCGAGGAGCTGCTCGAGGGCGCCCGCGCGGAGCTCGCGCGCGTCTCCGAGCACGGCGGCGCGGTCGAGGCGGTCCCCTACATGAAGGCGGCGCTCGTCGACTCCCACCGCGCCCGGATCGGGCGGATCGAGGCCGGCGAGCAGATCGTGGTCGGCCAGAACCGCTTCCGGGAGACCGAGCCCTCGCCGCTCACCTCGAGCGCCGAGGCGGGCGGCTCGGTCATGGTCGTCGACCCCGCGGTGGAGGCCGAGGCGGTCGCCGCGCTGGGGGACTGGCGCGCGGGGCGCGACGACGCGGCGGTGCGGGCCGCCCTCGCCGAGCT
>CALMNS010000715.1 GCA_937871635.1 uncultured Solirubrobacter sp. | reverse complement strand
ACTTCCTGACCCGCCGCTCGTCGCGGCTCGAGGCCGTCGAGCGCCGGATGGCCGCCGACCGCCCGGCCTGCCCGCCCGTCCCGGGCGGCTGAGCTGGCTGCTGTGGAGCGTCGGGGTGCTGTCGGGTTCTCCCTCTCATGACGATCGGCGGATGCTGGCGGTCATCGCAACAGGAGGTCTGAGATCTCCTCGGTGGGCTTGGCGAAGGCGAGGCGCTTGCGGGGGCGGTCGTTGCGTTCGTCGGCGACGACATCG
Source organism: uncultured Solirubrobacter sp. (assembly GCA_937871635.1). Taxonomy (GTDB): domain Bacteria; phylum Actinomycetota; class Thermoleophilia; order Solirubrobacterales; family Solirubrobacteraceae; genus JACCYI01. Next base: position 7,621 of record CALMNS010000715.1, on the reverse strand, counting down.
AGCTGCGCTTCGGTGACGGTGGCGAAGTCGGTGCCCTTGGGGAAATGGTGGCGCAGCAGCCCGTTGGTGTTCTCGTTGGAGCCGCGCTGCCACGGGCGTGTGGGTCGCAGAAGTAGACGTCGATGCGGCCGGGCTGGCGCAGCGACCGGCCGGTGCGCAAGCAGTTGGTCAGTTCGCGGCGCAGCGCGCCCCTGGACTGCACGTACAGCGACTGGTAGCGAGGATCCTGCTCGCGCCTGCTGGACGACAAAGACCCTCGGCGCTGCAGCAGCAGCCGGACCTCGCATGGGAGCTCCGGGGGATGTGGATCCGTGCCGCATAGCTGATGGAGGGGATCCGCTTGGAGGCGGAATTGCAGCTGGCCTCTTTGGCCGTCACCCCTATTCCGGTAGAGGATGGCTACTTCGGCCGGGACGGCCGCGAAGTCCTCAACCGATCACTGCAGCAGGCAGGCTACGTAACTGAGATTCCACCCTGGTCCTGGGGCGCAGGTCGCTCCGCGCCATCGGTTGGCGCACGTTGACGTCCCGGAGCTCGAGGTGGAGGACGCTGCGGCGACGTTGGCGATCGACCACCTTGTGAACCGCTTGGCCGACTGCTGGCGCTCACCCATGGCGGCGCCCCGAGGGTGGTGGCCGGTGTGTGCGAGGTGCGGCGGGATGGGGACGGCGCCTGGCAGACCCTGGCCATCATGGTCGGCAGCGGTCCATGGCCGGGCAGCACGCTCGAGCGGTTGGCCGTCGAAGGTCAGTCCGTGCCTGTTACCACCCGGCGCGGTGGGCGCAGTCGTTGAACGTCGACCGCTCCGACGTAGCGGTCTCCCTCGAGGCGCTACTCGACGTCGCTCCGAGCGCCGTCTGCGGGCTCGTCTGGGAGGCCCTCACCCGGCCCGAGGGTGAGCCGCTCAGGGTCCTCAGCAAGACCAATCCCACATGGCGCGGGCGCTCGGACGACGAGCTGCGTTACCTCGACGAGCATGATCGCGAAGGGCGCTGACCGCGCGATCATCCGAACGCGTCGCCCGAACGAGGAAGCGCCTGCCAGCCCCAACCGGCCCCCCGCTCGGCTTCGAGAACTTCGTCGCATGGAGTGGGACGTCGAACGCGTGGTCGCCTGACGCCGTGGTCGCGTTCCGTAGTGGGCTCGGCGCGGTGCTGGCGGTTTCGCCAGGAGGCGATCGAGGCGTTGGCGGCCTCGCCGGAGGCCGCGGGTGCCGCGGCTAGGGTCATCGGTGTGGTCGCAGCGTCGTTGCCTGCCGCACACATGGGCGTCTCGTCTGCCGCCTACGTGGGAATTGACGTCGGGGCGCGGCGGCTGCACGCCGTGGGCGTTGACGAGGACCTTCAGGTGACGTCGGGTGCGCTGTTCGACGCCGGGGAACTCGGGGCGGTTGCCGCGTGGGCGACGGACGCGCGCGTGATCGCCATCGATGCTCCGGACCGTCTCAGCAGCGCGGCGCATGTGGGTGACGAGTCGGTGGCGCCTAAGTTCCGGGTGGGACGTTGCGCGGAGGTCGCGCTTGCGCGCCAGCGCAAGTTGTTCGTGCCGTGGGTCACGCCGCTCGTGGTGGCGACCGGCTCGTGGATGGCGATCGGCCTCGAGCTCTTCAGAGTCCTCCGGACCCGGGGAACCGCCGAGGTGCTCGAGACGTTCCCCAACGCGGCGTTCCGCGTTCTGGCCGACGGCGCGGTGCTGCCGAAGAAGGACAGCGTGGACGGTGTCCAGCGGCGGGTGGCTCTGTTGCACGATGCCGGCGTGCGCGCCCGAGATCTTGAGCTCTGGTCACATGACTCGCTCGATGCGCTTGTCGGCGCGCTCGTTGCGGCGCAGCGCGCACGGAGCCAGGCGGTGCCCGTCGTATGCGCCGAGCACGCCGAGGGTGGCGGGGACGGCTCGGCGCTGTGGCTGCCGGGCTTGCACCATGCGTCATAACCAGCGTGATCGAGCGGACGTTATGAGCCTTGCGGCTGGCGGTGGCGGTCGAGTTCGGCGGTGGAGATCTACTGCGTGCGGCGGTTGATTTCGGCTCGGGCGCGGTCGGCGGCCCTCTCGATCGGGCGTGAGTTCTTGGCGGCGCGCTCGAGCCGGTCGATCTTGCGCAAAGCAGCGTCGCGCCCGGTCTTCTCGGCGGACTTCACGATCCGGTCGATCTGCCTGGTGGTCTGCTTGGTCGCCTGGTCCTGTACCGCCTGGCCCGTCTCGCCGCCGCAGGCCGGCAGCATGAGCGTCGCGGCGGCAGCGGCGCTGAGGAGTCGAGCCCGTGCTCTAGAAGGTGTTGATCTCTCGTGGTGGTGGGTCATCACGTGTCCTTTGCGTCGGCGGGTGGCGTCTCGGGTGAGCCGCGGGTGGTTGTACTGGTTGCGGGCGGCGCGCTCGCGCGCAGGACGTCGGCGGCAAGTGTGGAAGCGGGGGCGCGGCGACGGTCGGCGGGCGTTTGGGCCCGCCGACCGTCGGTTGGCGTCTTTGGGGCTGCTGCGGAGCAGCCGCTCAGGGGCTAGTGGTCGTCGTGCTCGGTGTAGGGGTCGCGGCTGCCCGACTTGGCGAGCCCCCGGCTGACCAGGTAGCCCACGGTCAGGATGGTGATGTACAGCCAGGCCTGCCGGGCGCCGAGGCCGCCCGCGTCGGCCTGGTCGACGATCGCCGCGGCGATCAGCACGCCGACGACCGCCGCGACGTACGCGATGAGCTCGGTGGTCTTGAGGGCCGACTTGGTTTCCGTCGACGACCTCCGCGAGGTGCGCCGCTCAACCGACGTCCGGTTTGCGTCACTGCCCGTCCCGGCCGAAGCCGTCCTCTGCTGGCTCGCCATGAGCGAGATCCTCCTTGCTGGGTGATTCGCAGCCCGTACCCCATGTCCCGCATAGTCGGGGGCACTTGCTCCGCTTACGCAAATATATACCCCATCTACGCTCGAAGTAACACGGTACGCCCCAGTAAAGCTCTTCGTAGCCCCAGGTGAGTTCCAACCTCCAGCACCTAAGTGGGAGATCGTCCCGTTTCTGCGGGTATAGTTGAGTCGATGGGCTCGCAGCGGGACAGCGACGGCAACGAGATCGGGAAGGGCAATGGTCGGGCGCCGGAGCCTCGGCGGGCCGACGCCCTGCGCAGCCGCGAGCGGATCCTGCGCGCCGCCGCGCCGTTGTTCGCGCGCGACCCGCAGGCCACCCTGTCCAAGGTCGCCGCCGAGGCGGGCGTGGGCCGCTCGACTTTGCACCGTCACTTCCCCACTCGCCGGGACCTCGCCCACGCCCTCACGGAGCTCGAACCGCAGCCTGCGCACCCTCGCGACGGATCCGGCGCTTCAGCGGCCCGGCCCTCCGCCGGGGCGGCGGATCTAGGCGCTGAGCTCCTGCCCGCAGGGCGGCTCGGGCGAGCGGAGCCGCTGGTCCTCGAAGCGCTTCACGTCCTCGACGAGGTTCCGCCGCACCTCGTGCCCGATCAGCTGGTGGCCGAAGCGCGACGGGTCGCCGGCGTGGAGATCGCGTTGTACGTGGTCGACGTCGACGGCCTTGGGCTGATGCGCCTGGCCGGCGAGGATGACCTCCCGGCGAGACTCGACCTTCCGCTTGGCCTCGGCAAGGAGATCGCGCCCGACAGCCTCCCGGACCTCTATGCGCACCTCGAGGCGGAGCTGCCCGGCTGCGTGGCGGTCCCGCTGTGGCTGCGTGGCCGGGCGACGGGGATCCTGCTCGCGGTGGGCACTCCACGGCGCCCGCTGGCCGAGATCGCCCGCCAGGGCGCCGCCGCGCTGGAGCTATCGAATCGCTACACCGACACCGTCGAAGCCGTCCGGCGCCAGCGGGCGACGAGCCCCGCCGCCGAGATGCAGCTCAACCTGCTGCCCTGTGCGAGCATCGTCGCGGTCGCCGGCGGCGAGCTCGCGGGAGGTGTCCTGCCCAGCGCGGAGGTCGGTGGCGACTGGTACGACTTCAGCGACAACCGAGACGGCACCTGGCTCGCGATCGCCGACGCGGCCGGCGAGGGGCCGGTGGCCGCCGGGCGCGCCGCCGTGTCACTCGGCGCGCTTCGCTCCGCCCGCCGTCGCGGCCTCGGCCTCGCGGACTCCGCCACCGTCGTCCACCAGCTCGTCCATGACCTCGGCGACGACTTCTACGTGTCGGCCATCCTCGCCCATTGGCAGGCCCCCACCCGGACGATCCATTGGGTCAGCCTCGGTCACGAACCGCCGTTGCTCGTCCACCGCGACGGCACAATCGAAGCGCTCCCAGACGACGGCCAGCTCGCGCTCGGCCTCGCCGACCGCCACCGCGTCTTCCAACCCCGCCGACGACAACTTGAGCCGGGCGAGCGCGTGATCTTCGTCAGCGACGGCGTGCTCGAGCGCCGCACCGCCACCGGGCGGCGCTTCGCGCTCGACGGCGTGCACGAAGCCGTCGCAACCGCCCGCGGAACCTCGGCGGCGGCCACCGCCCGCTCCATCCAGCACGCCGTCGTAGCCGCCTCCCCCCGGCCGCTCGAAGACGACGCCGCGGTCCTCGTCCTCACCGTCAACTAAACACGCCCCGCCGAGCACCGCGCAGTGATCGCCAGGTCTCTCGGCGTGACCGGCACCCCGCCCTGAGACCAAGCGAATCCGGTCAGACGCGCCGCGCGTCCGGAGCAGCACGCAGCGGCGACGCTGCGCCACGCCGCGGGCTGCGCTGGCGGGAGCAGAACGTCGTCGTCGTCGTTCGGGCGCTACGAATGGTGAGTCAGAGGCCGGCTTGGGCAGCGGCGGGCAGGGCGAGCTGTTTGCAGTGAGCGGCGTAGCAAGCGCGAAACGTGCATCTTCGAGAGGCCGAGGCGCGCGCCGATCTCTGTTTGAGTGAGTTCCTCGCCGAAGCGTAACTCGAGGATGCGGCGCTCACGCTCGGGGAGGCGATCGAGCAGCCGGCGGGCGGTGAAGACGTCGTCCGTGTGCGCGTAGCCGGGGTCGTCGTCGCCGAGGCGCTCGACGAGCGTTTCGCCCTCGTCACCGGGCTCTCGGACGAGCGGGTGGTCCAGGGAAACGGGACGCATGGCGGTACCGAGCAGACGCACTTCCGCGATGCGCTCTACCGTGGTTTCCAGCCGGACGGCGAGTTCGGCGACGGTCGGCGGTCGCCCGAGGCTGGCGGCCATCGCGTCCTGTGCCTTGCCGAGCTTGAGCGAGAGCTCCTGGAGGTCGCGCGGAACGCGGACGGCCCAGCCCTTGTCCCGGTAATGGCGGCGCAACTCGCCGGTGATGGTGGGCACCGCGTAGGAGCTGAAAGAGGTGCCGCGGTCGAAGTCGAAGCCGTCGATCGCCTTGAGAAGCCCGATGCCAGCGACTTGCTCGAGGTCCTCGAGGGGCTCCTCGCCACGGTGATAGCGGCTCGCAAGCGACTTCGCGAGCGGCAGCAGGGCCTCAAACGCGGCGTGACGAGCGGACGCCCTCGAAGCAACCGGCGCCCGTCTCGCCCTCCACACCAGGGCACGGTCGAGTTGGTCGCGTGAGGCACGCAGTTGGCGACGAGTCGGCATTGCAGTCATGGCTGCTGACATATCCCCGCGCGGTGCTGGATCGCGCGGTCGTCGCGACGGAGAGCGAGAGTGAGCGTGCTCGTTGGATCGCCCGCCTGCCCGCGCGGTCAGGGTTCGGCGTGCTCGATGCGGGATGGGCCGTCATAGCCCGCGGGATGCAAGACGAAGGTCTCGCAGGACAGGCCGTCGGCTTCGGTGTCGATGCCGCTGACAAAGGAGCGGACCTTGCGGCCGGTGATCTGCTCGATCGGCTCGCAGAACTCCCGGACGGTCGCGTACTGAAAGAACATGCGGGTCTCGCGCAGCCGTCGATGCTCGCCCATCCGCACCAGGTTCTTCTCCGCGGGCCCAAGGGTGTCCTCGAGCGTCACCACGAGGGTGTCGTGGCCCGCCCAGTCGGTGCGGGCCTTCGTCGGGCCGCGCCCGAAGTACTCCTTGTAGAGCCCGACCATCCTGTTGGAAATCTCGGCTAGGACGCTGGCCGTCGGTGGGTCTCGCTCCAGTGACCCCTGCACTTGGGTGGACATGCGCCACCTTCCTGTCCTTCGCGAGTACGCGCTCCAGCGAAGGACTAAGCCCAGAGCGGTAACCCTACCCTAGTCAGCGATCTGACGCTTGCCAGTACCGGATTCTTCCCGTTCGGCCACTCGGTCGCGCTCGTCTGCCTAGGAGCGCGTCATGATCGTCACCATCGCAAGGGGCTACCGACCCGATCGGTTCCTGGAGGTCTTTGCGACCGTCGGGGCGGACAAGCGGCGGGAGCACGGCTGCCGGGGCGCCCGGGTCTATGTCGATCCCGACGACGCGCGCCGGATGTGGTCCTTCTTCGACTGGGACGCGAAGGACTACGACGAGTTCCTCGCGGACCCCGACATCCCGGCCATCGCACGAGAGCTCGGGATCCAGGCGCCACCCGTGCACGTCGTCGCCGCGATCGAGCTCGACGCCTGACCGACCACGACCGAAGGAGAGAGGTCTCGGTATGGCTACCACACCCTCGCGGGCCCGCTTCGCCCGCAGGTTCAGCTCGGCGATCGGCGACGACGCCGTCCGCTTCGGCGACCGGATCCTCATCGCGCCCGCCCTCGACAAGAGGCCGGCAGGTCAATGAGCGCCTACACGTCGTTCTTCTTGACGAGGGCGTCGGTCACTTGAGGCGTGGAAGGCCCTGACCACCGGTGGATCCAGAAGGAACCCGCTGCGGCACTGACGGAAGTCGCGATGCCCGCACCAGCTGGTAGGAGGGACCGACGGCAGGCGGGACACACCTTGGGTCATCTGTCGCGACGCGGCGACGGCGCCTCGACCGCTGCCGGCAGGCGGAAGCGCAGGCGCGGACCAAGGCAGCCCGGGAGCCGGGCCGCAACCCATGAGCTCGCTCACGTCGAGTATGCGGGCCTTGGGTTGCTGGGGTGAAGGGCGACGCGGGCGGCGCTGTCGGGTCGCTGCCGGTGGGCGACGCCCCATGAGCGGACTGTGGCAGCCTCGGGGGCATGACCATGATCGACGTGCTGGTGTTTGACGGATGCGAGGCGCTCGACGCGCTTGGTCCCGCTGAAGTCCTCGCCTACGGGGGGCTCGGCGTCAGGGTGGTCGCCCGTGAGGGGGCGCGTTCGGTGCGTACCGCGCAAGGCCTGGAGCTGCAGGCCGGCGCGCCGCGCGAGGTGCCGAGTGGCTTGTTGTGCCTGGTGGCGCATGGGACGCCCGTCGCGCTGACCCGGACGCCGAGGCGGCCTCAGGTGCCGTCGGTGCCTTCCCTCACCTCCATCATCAGCGAGGCGGCGAACTGGCCGCGGTCTGCACGGGCGCGATGTGGCTCGCCGACGCCGGATTGATCGGCAAGCGCGCGGCGACCACCCACCATCAGTACTGGGATGAGCTTGGCCGCATGGGCGCAGACGTCCACCGCGGCGAGCGTGTCGTCGATGACGGTGACCTCGTCACCTCGGGCGGCGTCACCAGCGGCATGTTTCTCGGCCTGCACCTCGTCGAGCGGCTCGTCGATGCCCGAACTCGCCGCCATGTCGAGCGCGAGATCGAGCTGCCGAGCATCCCGGGCGCTGAAGCCACCGCCACAGTCTGAACCGGATGTGTTGCCGGCCCTCGGCTGAAGCAGCGC
>CALMNS010000714.1 GCA_937871635.1 uncultured Solirubrobacter sp. | reverse complement strand
GGAGCAGGTAGCGCCCGAGGATCGGCAGCCCGGCGGCGGCCAGGACGCGGAAGGCGAGGAGCGCGACGACGCCGGCGGCGGCCGGAAGGAGCGCGCGCCGGCGCAACAGCCAGAGCGAGACGATCCCGCCGAGCGCGGCGCCGAGCAGGACGGGCTCGCGCAGGATCTCCCCGAGCCGGCGCGGGACGGTGAGCGGCACCTCCTCGAGCCCCGTCACCCGTCGCAGGACCTCCGCGTTGTCGCGCGTGCCCGTGAGCGAGTAGAGCGGGTCGCCGGCGATCAGGAGGTCGGAGAGGGCCCAGAGCAGCGGCGCGGAGGCGGCGAGGGCGAGCAGCCCGGGCCGCAGGCGGCGCCCGGCCACGAGCAGGTAGGCCGCGTACGCCGCCGAGAACAGCCAGGCCTCCGGCCGCAGGAGGCCGGCGAGCGCGAGGAGGGCGAGCACGGGCGCCCCCGCCCGCGGCCGGCGGGCCTCGACCAGCAGCGCGCCGAGGACGAGCACGAGGTAGGGGACGTCGACGTAGGCCCGGACGCCGAAGGAGAGGACGGGCTGGCGGGTGAGGATGACCAGGGCGGCGACGGCGCCGGCCGCCGGGCCGAACCAGTGGGCGCCGAGCGCGTAGGTCAGCCAGCCGAGCACGCCGAGGAGGAGCAGGGCACCCACCACGGTCACCGCCTCGGCGCCCGCCGCCCCCAGCGGCGCGAGGCCGATCGCGACCAGCGTGGCGAGCGGGTGCGGCGTGGGCGCCACGGGGACGTCGTAGTCCGGGAGCCGTCCCGCGGCCAGGTCGGAGCCCCAGAGCAGCGTGTAGGCGGCGTCGTAGTTGACGAAGCCGCTGCCCACCATGAGCCAGACGGCCAGCGCCCCGGCCACGGAGATCGCCACGGGCTCGAGGATGCGCCGCACCACGCCGACGGTATCCGGCCCGGGACGAGGAGCCTGGTGGAAAATCGGGCGGCGCCCGGATGCGGCCCAGGACACGGCGCGGATGCGGCACCGGCATGCATCCCCCGTGGCAGAGCCACGCGGAAAGCATGCCGTCACCGCCCCGCTTGGTCCTGGACCACCCCGGTCGGGCCCGATGTCCCACCAGACTCCTAGACTCGAGCCGAGTGTCCGGAGCCGTCTCCCTGTACCGCCGCCATCGCCCGCGCTCGTTCGCCGACGCGACCGGTGAGCTCAACATCCAGGAGCACGTGGTGCGCACCCTGCGCCACGCGATCGAGCGCGACCGCGTCCACCACGCCTACCTGTTCGTCGGGCCGCGGGGGACGGGCAAGACGTCGATGGCCAAGATCCTCGCCGCGTCGCTCAACTGCGAGAACGGCGGCCCGACGGTCACCCCGTGCGGCCACTGCGAGTCCTGCCGCTCGATCGCCGGCGCCACCTCGCTCGACGTCATCGAGATGGACGCGGCGTCGAACAACTCGGTCGACGACATCCGCGACCTGCGCGAGCGGGTCGCGTACGCGCCGGTCTCCGGCCGGTCGAAGGTCTACATCCTCGACGAGGCGCACATGCTGACCACCCAGGCGTGGAACGCGTTCCTCAAGACGCTCGAGGAGCCGCCGCCGAACACGATCTTCGTCCTGGCCACCACCGAGGCGGCCAAGATCCTGCCCACGGTGGTCGACCGCTGCCACCGCTTCGACTTCGCGCGCCCGACCCTCCAGCAGATCGCCGGCGTCCTGCGCCGGGTGGCCACGGCGGAGGGCATCGAGGTCGGCGACGAGGCGATCGCCCTGATCGCCCGGTCGGCGACGGGCTCGTTCCGCGACGCGCTCGGCACGCTCGAGCAGCTCGTCGCCTACTCGGGCGAGTCGATCGAGCTGCCCGACGTGCTCGCCGTCCTCGGGGCGGCCGACTCGGAGCTCGTCTTCGCGACCGTCGAGGCGGTGGCCTCCGGGGAAGCCCGCGACGCGCTGCTCGCCGCCGCCCGCCTGGCCGACTCGGGGCACGACGTCACCCGCTTCTTCTCCGACCTCGAGGCGCACGCCCGCGCGCTGATGGTGGTGCAGACGCTGGGCGGCGGAGAGGTGCCCGCCGAGCTGCGGGTCACCGCCGAGCAGGACGCGCGGCTCCTCGAGCAGGCGGCGCGCGTCAGCCCCGCGGACGTCGTCCGCCTCCTGGACCTCCTGGCCGCCGGGGCCCGCGCGGTCAAGGACGGCTCGGACGCCCGGACCCAGCTCGAGCTCGCGCTGGTCAAGGCCGCGACCCCGGAGCTCGAGCCGTCCACCAAGGCGCTGCTCGCCCGGCTTGAGCGGCTGGAGTCCGCGCCGGGACGCCCCGCCGGGCCCCGGGCGCCCGAGG
>CALMNS010000713.1 GCA_937871635.1 uncultured Solirubrobacter sp. | reverse complement strand
GGCCCGAGCCGCGTGGTCTACTCGCCCGACAAGCCGCTCTCGTGCGGTGCCCGCGTCTGGATCGAGACCACCGCCGCCGTGGACGCCATCGGGGCTGACGGCGAAGCGGTCCGGCTGCCCTGAGCAGACGGCGGCATCACTGGGAAGACGCGGACGCCAGGAAGGACGGGACCGTCCCCGCCCCAGTGGCCGCTTGGTCCGAACGTTCGCGGACTCGAGGCAGCCCGGCGAATCCCCTCCCCGGCGACAGCGCCGCATCGATCGATCGTCTTCTCGGGGACAGGCTGTCCGGGAGGACCGTGACGACCCGCAACGGGCCGTCTCCCTCCACGACGACCGGGACCCTCTCGGCTGCCGGCCCGACTGGCAACGGCCCGACGTCCTCGACGGCCACCACTGCGCCATCGGCGGCCAGCAGGTGGTACGCATGCCCCAGCAGACTGCCGCGGAACAGGATCGGCACGCCATGGTGCTCAGCCCAGGCGCCAGCAGCACGCAGGAACGACGCATCCCGAACCGCGGACGCGTCGGGCACCACCTCGATCGCTTCGACCGACCCGTGCTCGAGCTGCTCAAGGTCGGCGCGGCTGCGGAGGGTTCGCTTCCTCCGTCCGATCCGGCCCGGCAGCCCGTCCTGCGGGGCGGCAGGCAGATCGGTGAAGTGGAACGCCCGCAACCCCGCCGGGCCGGGACGGCCATCGACGCCGACAAGGGCCATCAATTGAACCGCCCGGCCGACGCGATCTGCGAGGCGCCGCGCCCAGTCGGCCAGCTCGAACGCCTCCTCATCGCTCAGCGACGGACGCCAATCCCACGGCGCGGGCACCGCCCGAGTCGTCCAGCCCTCTCGCTCCGGGAGGACACACGCCGGCTTGAAGCGGAGGTGAATTGACGCCTCGCCGTCGATGTGGGAGGTGTCGTGCGGGAGGTGCAGCAGCCCGTCCGGGTAGCCCCAGATCGCGTCGACCGTCACCCGCCTGCGATTAGGGGCGGCCGACACGAACGCGCTGGATCGTGCCGGCACCAAGGTCGAGCACAGCAGCGCCCAGTCGTCCGGAACGACGTCTTGCTCAGCGAACCCCTCGAGGCACCTAGCCGCAAACTCGACCAGTCCGTCGGCGTCCTCGGTCGGCGCGCTCGTCGGCAGCAGTAGCTCCTCGACGTGGCCGTCGGCGACGTCGGTGCGAGCGACGACCGGCCCGGGCGGCAGCATCTCGACCACTGCCCGCAGCGACTGCCTGCGACCCAGGTCCGTCCTGAGTTGGTCGCCGCGAAGCACCGCGACGTCCGTACGCGGCAGCGCGAGAGCTCGTAGCTCCCGCCATCGACGCAGCTTGCGCCCCTCGAACGACGCTCCGAAGATCCGACCGGTCGTCGGTGTCGGCTCGGCGCCCGGCTCCGCGAGCAGGTGAGGCGCGGAGGCGGACGACGGTTCCGGGATCTGGTCGGCCTGCACCACCCAGACGATCTCGCCATCCCACACCCACTCCACCCGACGCCGCACTCCTGTCTCGGTCAGCTCGCCGGCGATCCGTGCCAGTGCGGCGGGCAGCTCGGCGGCTCGGGCAGCGCGAAGTGCGCCCGCGTCGGTCCTGCACGGGCTCACTCGGCGGACCTCCGGGCCGCCTAGGCCGAGTTCTCCTTCGGCCGTCCAGTCCTCTGGCCGGCGGGCGAGACGACGCTCGTTGCTGAGCATGCCGACCAGACCCGGCTCGACCGCCACCTGCACGACGGCCGCCGGTCGACCGCCGTCCGAGTCGATGACCCTGCTAAGTGCTACGCCGATGGCGGGCCGTGACGCGAGGCACACCTCGGTCCGTCCCTGACCGGGCCGGTCGCGTTCCTCGGGACCGTCTGACCGGACGAGCATGCGCCGACCCGCGGCGCGCTCGATCAGATCGTCAAGTGCCGCAGCGAGTGTCGGTGAATCGAGGTCCGTGACGGCGATGAACGGCGGTGTCCATCCGTCGGGAAGGGTCAGAAGGCCCCTCGCCTTGCTGCCCAGCCCGGCGGGAGCCTCAGGGCTCCACGATCGCAACACCATCAGCCGAGCGTAACCCAGGAGCCATGTGCCACCTGATGGACGCACGTGCCCCGTCCGACAGGATCCGCGACGTCCCTCGGGCGACACGGGTACGCGCGGCGGACGGGGTCGACGTGCTGCGGCCGGACCACCCGGTCGATGACGGCCGTCTCCATGGCGAGTAGGACCTAAGCTTGGCAATCCGCGTGACTCTGGCCAGGTGCCCCTCGTGACCGCCGTCATCCACATCGACCGTGACCGTCCGGCGTGTTGAGCTCGCGTCGATGTCCTCTTCGGGCGTCGGCGGTCCCGGCGAGGGGCAGCGCCGTCGGGCGGTCGCAGGGAGGGAACCGACCGCGGCGCTCGCCATGCCGCAGGAGGCTGATCGCGAGCCGGTTGACCTCGCAATGCCTGGCTTGGTTGGCGATGAACTGGCCGAAGCCGGCGGATGGGCCGCGGATCTCGGCTGGGCCTGCCCTCATCGGCCGGCTGGGCGGCGTGCCGTTCGCGATGCGCCGGCTCCGGCAGGAAGGCCGGTCGTCTCGGTGTGCGGTGATCGGCGAGCAGGAGAACCTGGGTGCGGCGGCGAAGGCGGTCCCGTGACGACCACCTGCGCGAGATCGCCTTGGGTCCCTCGTGTAGAAGTCGCCCGGATCGGAACAGGTGCTCCCGCCGGCCGCGTCGGCGATGGTTTTGAGCGAGGGACGCTCCGCGACATGCTGAGCTCAGCCTGCTGCCTGTGCGCGCAGATCGCGGGCGATGAGCCTGGTGACCTGCTGCATCGCCTTCTCGACGATGGCTCCTACCGCCGTCGTGTGGTGCAGCTCGCCGGCGGGCTGCTGGCGATGCCGAGCGTCGGTGCGCTCGTCTCAGGGCACGTCCTGCTGTGTCCCGCCGATCATCTCCGCAGCCTGCGCTGCTGTGACGACCTTCCTCAAGCGGCGTCGGTCATCGCGTCGACTCGGGCGGCGCTCGCCCGCTGGGCGCAGGCGCCGGTGCAGGTCTTCGAACACGGCGACGCCCGTCACGGGACCGAAGTGTCCTGCTCGGTGGAGCACGCGCACCTGCACCTTCTCCCGGGGCTGCCGTCGCTGTGGCCAGTGCTCGCCGACCAGGCGCCGTGGCGACCGCTGCGTGCCGGATTGGCCGAGCTCGCCGATGTCGTCGGGGATCGTGAGTACGTCCTCTACGGCGATCAGGCCGGACGCCACTGGGTGACCTTCGAGGGTCCGCATGGGCCGCTTGAATCCCAATGGCTGCGTCGCGTAGCAGCGCGTGCAGCGGGCGAACCGGACGGCTGGAACTGGAGGGAGCATCCCAACCGCGGACGGACGCTCGCGTCGCTCGAAGCGGTCGAGGTCGCCCTGGTTTGAGCGTCACGGCAAAGCCAGCCGACAACAGCGAACGCGCAGGCGTCGGTCGGCTGGGACCCGTCGGGAAGTCCTGCCGGGGCGCAAGTCGAACCAGCGGAGCCTCGCTACGCGTGGTGCCTGACTACTCGCCCGGACTGCGACGTCGGCTCCGTCGCGCAGGACGTCAGCCGCACGAGTGGCACGCGAAGCGCAACCAGGCGATCTGGGACGCCCGGGCGGCCGGCGGCTCCTACCGGGCCATCGCCGCCGACGTCGCGACCTCAGTTACATGGCCGTGCAGCACATCGTCCAAGGAGGACTGGCCGACCCAGGACCGGCCGCCTCACCCGATAGCCCGGACGCACGACCTTCCCGGCCTCGAATGACCGCCGCCAACCTGCGCGTCGAACAGCTCTCCCAGAGCCCGGACAACGAGGCCTACTACCTCCTGCTTCGCGACATGATCGTCGGGTGATCTACCTCGATACCAGCCCGCCTCCCGACGGCGGCGACCTCAGCAACCCGCCGGCTGGATGTACTTCGAGGGCGCCGGACCCGACCACCACTTCGGTCTCCAGGCCGTTCTGGACTCGACCGGACGCATCTAGGCGGGCGACGAGGCTTCGGGCCTGGCTTTCCGCGAACATCGAGCGCCGCGGGGCGCATCATCTCGATGGCGTCGCTGCCCGCCGAACGGCTTCCCTGGCGGCTGGACGTCGAAGCAGCCGCCGACGTGTCCGGCGGGACCGGGTCCAACCGACGGCGATGACGGCACAACGCACACCCGCCTGAGGAATGTGAGGCGGCCGCCAGCCTCACCTGGGAGCCTGTCCGCCGTGGCGCTCCTCGTTCACCTCCCTCCCGCGCTGATCGACGACTTCCTCGCCCGCGCCTGGCTGCCGATCGTCGGCGCCGGCTTCTCGAAGAACGCGTCGCTGCCTCAAGGCGAGCGAATGCCCGACTGGAGTGAGCTCGCGCTCGACCTGGCCGCCGACATGCCCGACTACCTGCCGGCCCGCGATCCGAGCGACCCGCCTCCGCACATCGACGCGATCGACGTCATCTCCGCGTACGAGGACCGCTTCGACCGCCCCCGCCTCACCGCCCGGCTCAGCGATGCGCTGCACGAACGCACCGCCCGTCCCGGACCGGTGCACGCCGCCTTCTGCGCCTTGGCGTTCGACGTCGTCTGCACCACGAACTTCGACTTCCTGCTCGAGCAGCAGTACGCCCTGAACTGGCCTCCCTGCCTGCCCGTCGTCGACGAGACGATGCTGACCCGACGACCCCCGGAGCAACAGGTGCAGCTCGTCAAGCTCCACGGCGACCTGCACCACCCCGCTCGCCTCGTGGCCACCGAACGGGACTACGACCTGTTCGTCGCCCAGAACCCGCTGGTGGCCAACTACGTCGCCAACCTTCTGGTCACCCGCACGCCGGTGCTGATCGGCTACTCGCTCGACGACCCCGACGTCCGCGGCCTGTGGTCCATCGTCTCCGAACGCCTCGGCCGGCTGCGTCGCACCGGCTATGCGATCGTCGTGGCGGCCGACCCCAACCTTGTCGCCCGGTTCGCCCGCCGCGGCATCGAGGTCATCGACCTCCCGCCTGAGCCGGCCGGGTACGGCGCCACCCTCCTGCGGCTCTTCGCCGAGCTCCGCGATCTCTGGCACGAGCGGTTCCCGGCGTACGGCGCGGCCGCCGACGACGACGTCGCCGCCGAGCTCGCGTTGCCGTCTGACGAGTCGCGTCGCCTGTGCTATGTGTCGGTGCCCTCACGGCTGGTCGGCTGGTACCGCGACCTCGTGTTCCCGGTAGTGGAGGCCGCCGGGTTCGTACCGGTCAGCGTGGAGGACATCGACATGCCTGGACGTACGGTGCTGGCCACCGTCGAGGCGCTGATCGCACGGGCGAGCTTCGCGGTGATCGACGTGGACTCGGTCAACGGCGGCCTCGAGCTCGCCGCTGCCCGGTCGCGCCTCGCCGCCGACCGCGTCGTCGCGGTCATGACGCCGCAGGCCGGCGTCCCCGAGGCGCTGCTCGACCGCGGCGGCCTGCACCTGGTCCGCACGCAGGAGTCGATGAGCGACCCGACTGCGTTCCTCGATGACCTCGCAGGGATGCTCGGCGAGGCCGCCAGGACCCGCCCCGCCGCCGAGCCCGCGCGTCTGCTCGAGGTCGGCGAGCCGAAGGCGGCCGCGATCGCGGCGGTGGCGGTCCTCGAGGCGACGCTCCGAGACCTAGTCGGCTCGTCCGGCCAGCCAGGACAGGCGGACCTGGCTCGCGGCCGGTCGCGTGGCCTGCGCGCCCTGCTCTACCAGGCGAGCCAGCTCGAGATCATGGCCGCAGGGGACCTCGACGTCGCCATGCAGGCGCTCGACATCCGTAACCGGCTCGCACACGGCCTCGACGTCCCTGCGTTACAGGCGGCGTCCGCCGCTCGTTCGGTACTCGAGCTGTTGCGACGCCTCGGAGTCGACTCGGGCTGAGGGCATCCTCCTTCTTCAACCCACGGCCCGAGCGGAGCGCGACCACCCACCCGACTCGCAGGCCATCGGGCCGGCGCTCCTGGCAACGGGCCGCGAAGGCTCCCGCGAGCATCCGCCGCTCCAGGATCTCATCAGCCGGCCGCCGACCTAGAAGACGCGGCCGCAGTGATGTCTTCGCGGCGACGATCGGCGATCTCGGCGTCCTGAGCGGCGGCTCTTCGCCCCAGCAGATCGAGGACGAGCGCGTCGGCTCCGCGCAGCCACGCGTCGACGATCTCGACCGAGCCGGTCAGCGCCCAAAGCCTCTGCGCCTGGCCCCGCCCCGGCGCGCGGCGCGTCCCGACGCGAGCGACGATCCCGAGCGCCTCGAGACGGCCGAGGCGGTTCTTGACGGTGTTGCGCGAGAACTGCGTGCGGCCCTTGACGTCGACGTCGCTGGCCGGCCCGCCGCGAAGGCACTCGAGGACCTCCCGCGTGCCGGGCTCAAGCAAGAACTGCGCCTCCGCCCGGCCCGCGTCGAGCTTTTCTGTCATGTCCATTGACAATAATGACGCCCATGCCCGCACCGTCCGCAGATCCGGGCGCTTCAGCCGCAAAGACCACGGTCGTCGCCGGCGACAGGGACCCAGCGGCCGTACGATCGTCCGCCCGTCCGGGCGGGCCCCTCACACCACCTAGGAGGCCCATCATGTACAAGCTAGACATCTTCAAGGACTGGAGCGGCGACTACCGCTGGCGGCTCGTCTCAGACGGCGGCCACGTCCTCGTGACCTCCGGTGACCGGTTCTCCACTCGCGAGCTCGCGCGCAGCGCCGCAACCGAGGCAAGCGCCACCGTCGCTCGGATGGGGTCGCTGGAGCCCGCCAGGGCGGCCTGAGACTCCCTCCGTCCTGATGGGCCGGCCGCGCGTCACCACTTCGGGATCCAGCTCGATCCCTGGCGGCGGCGGTGCGGCTCGCTGAGCGCCTTAAGGTCGGCGAGGAAGCTGCGCCAGACCACCTGCTGCTCGGGCGTCGCGAGGCTGATGGCGATGGTCGACTCCCGATTTGTCGCGATCTCCTTTGCCTTGCCCTCCGCGGCAGGCCGGTCGCCGAACGGGTGCTGGCGGGCGGCACTGAGCAGGTCGCGGGCGCACTGCACCACCTCGCCGCGGATGAAGCGTTCCGTCTCCTCGGCGAGCCGTTTGACGCCGGCGTCGAGGTGCGGCAGCTCCCCGGTGAGCGCATCGAGGTCCTGGCCGGTGGCCTGCTTGAGCTCGGTCTCAATGATCGTGCGGCGCCCGACGCCGTCAGGTGGGGGCACCGCGATGATCTGGTCGACGCGTCCGAGGCGCCGCATCGCCGGGTCGATCGAGGTGAGGAAGTTCGTGCAGATGAACAGCACCACCCGTCCACGGTCGTGCAGGTCCTGGAGTCGCGGCAGCATGCTGGCGGTCATGAACGCCGCCGCGCCGCGCAGCGGCTCGCTTTCGGGCTGAGGCCGGCGTTCGCGGAACAGCTCGTCGGCCTCGTCGAGTATCACCACCGCCTCCGACAGGCGATGCAAGTCGTCGAAGACCTGGGTCGCGAGCCGCTCGACCCCGTCGATGCCCTCGCGCAGGAAGTTTCCGGGGCTCAGGGTGACCAGCGGCCACTCGAGGCCGGTGGCGACGGCGCGGGCGATGGTCGTCTTGGTCGTCCCCGGCGGCCCGAACAGCAGCACGACCGCCGGGTCGGAGCGGCTCTTGAGCGGCCCCACGCGCTTGGCGACGATCTCCGAGTCGATGTAGCTGAGGATCTTGCCGCCGTCGTCAGGCTCGTTGGCGTCGCGGTAGTTCTCCCAGCGCAGCCAGCTCGGCCAGTCCGAGCCCCAGGTCTCCTCGTTCTTGTACGTGTCGAGCACCTGCCGGCGTGCGGCGGCGTCGCTGACGCGCTGGGCGGCGACCAGCAGCTCCAGCGCGGCTGCGGTCGGACCGAGGTCGACCGCCCGTTCGCCGATGAGGTGCTCGACCGCCCAGCCGCCCTGCCCGTCGTCGAGCTCGGCGAGGGTGTCGCGCGCGACCTGCAGGCCGTGACCGAGGGCGAGCGCGGCCTGGTCAGCGCATCCTAGACCCTCGACCCGATCGCCGAGGCTGTGCAGCAGCGTCTCGCCGATGGCGTGGAAGGTCTCGAACTGAGCGACGAGTAGCCGCCCGTCGTCGGTGCGAGCGACGAGCCTTCCATCGCCCCATCCCGAGCGGGGGTCGGGGCCGTCGAGGCAGGCTCGCGCCGCGGCGTCGGCGTGACGCGGCTTGTCGGCGAGGCTGGCGCACGCCGCGCCGAACGCGAGCGCGACCGTCTCGGCGGGGTTAACGAGTCCGAGCTGGTGACTGGCGAGCAGCTCGAGCAACGGCGGCTCGAGGTGCCGCCAGAGCCGTACCTCGGCTCGACGGATCAGCGGTTCAAGGCTCAGATCGTCGTCGGCGTTCTCGCCGACGACGTCCTCTCCGACGGTGACGGCCTTGTTGGTGGCTGCGTCGTCCGCGGCGACATCCGCCTCGGCGGCACCCGCTCCGGCGGCGCCGGCCTCGTCGGTGGCTCCTTCTTCCGCGGCGGCGGCTCCCTGGTCCGCGGCGGCTTCCGCACCGGCGGTCATGTCGTCGTCGGAGGCGCCCTGTGCGGTCGTGGCCACGACCGCGACCGCGTCTGAGTGCTCGCCGATCGCCTCGGCCCCGACCGCCCCGCCGGGCCGCGCGACGGCGTCTCCGGACGGGACAAGGACCGTGCTGCCCTCCCGCACGTGCCGCAGCGCGCGCTGAACACGCCAGCAGACATACGGGTGGACGGTCTCGGAGTCGAGGTCGTCCAGGCACGCGAACACGTCAGCGGCGAGCCGTCGGGTCTCTGCTTCGACCGCAGCATGCGCCTGCTCCTTCTGCTTGGCGAGGACGCGCAGGGCCTCGGCGGTCACGTCACCGTCGCGGGGCGCCCAGGCCAGCACGGACACCAGCGCGTTGATGTAGGCGGCTCTGCGCAGCAGCACAAGGTGAGCGATGGCGGGATGGCTCGGATCGGGGTCGCCAGGATCGAGGGCCAGCAGCGCTGCGATCCGTTGGCGGACGAGGCGCTCGCGGGCGGCCTTGTCCATCCACGAGGGATAGGACCTGACCAGGTCCGTGAGCGCCTCGACCGCCATGGCTACCTCGGTCGGGAAACCACTGGGTCCCGCGGCGGCGGCACCCGAATCCCCATCGGCGGCGGTGTCGGCCGCCGACCCGTCGGAGGGGTGTTGGCCGTCTTGAGATCCCGCGGATTGGGGCGGAGTGAGCAGCGCATCGAGCGTGCTCGCCGCACGGGCCGCGAGGCGGGGGGCGAGGTCGCGGCCGACGTCATCGAGCGGATCAGGGGCGTTCATGGTCGGCGGCCCGGGGAAGGCAGGTGCCGGTCAGTATCCCAGCACGTCGCAAAGCGTGTCGCACCGAGCGCCGGCGACTTTCGGCTTATGCTCGCAGTGGGCCGCCGCCGCTCGCCCGCTCGCGAGACGGTGGAACCGCACCGTCGAAGCTGCGTCTTGCCCGGCCTCGGCCCGCCGTGCGGCGACCTGGGGCGCTTGGACGCATCCGAGCAGCCCTTTAGCCATGGTCATCCGCCAGGTGCGGGCGTCGCGGTTCGAGTGGGCGAAGGCGTCGGAGTGCCTGCCGCACCGCGAGCGCCTCGCCGGCCCGGCGGCCCGGCGGTCCGGCGGTCCGGCCGGACCGGCCTGGCCCGTGT
>CALMNS010000712.1 GCA_937871635.1 uncultured Solirubrobacter sp. | reverse complement strand
GCCCAGGCCCGACCGGTCGCGTTCGCGCAGCGCGGCGAGGATCGCGAAGGCCGCCATCAGGGCGCCGCCGCCCAGGTCGGCGATCTGCCCCGCCGACTGCATGGGCGGACCGTCCGCGTCACCGCTGAGCCCGAGCAGGCCGACCAGCCCGAGGTAGTTGAGGTCGTGCCCGGAGCGGTCGCGGTAGGGGCCGTCCTGGCCGTACCCCGTGATCGCGCAGTGGACCAGGCCGGGGTTCTCCTCGCGCAGCCGCTCGTAGCCGACGCCGAGACGGTCGAGCACGCCGGGCCGGAAGGACTCGAGCAGGACGTCGTGCCCGCGCACGAGCCGCAGCAGCACCTCGCGGCCCTCGTCCGTCTTGAGGTTGAGGCGGATGGAGCGCTTGTTGCGGTTGAGCGCCAGGAAGAGCGCCCCCGACGCCGACCGCTCCGCCCCGGCGACGTGCGGCGGGGCCCAGCGGACGTAGTCGCCCATCCCCGTGTCCTCGACCTTGAGCACGTCGGCCCCGAAGTCCGCGAGCAGCAGGGAGCAAAAGCCCCCGGGGAGCAGGCGGGAGAGGTCGAGGACCCTAACGCCGCTCAACGCCGAGGGCATCCCTCGCCTCCTTCACCGTCGCGACGCGCCTTCCGGCTGACTCCACCATCCGCCGCGCGGCAGCGATCAGGTCGCCGTTGGAGCGGGCCATCGCCCCGCCGGGTAGGTAGAAGTTGTCCTCGAGCCCCGCTCTCACGTTCCCACCCAGTGACACCGCGGCGCCGATCAGCGGCCACTGCCCGCGGCCGATCCCGATCACGCCCCAGTTAACGCGCCCCGGCGGGACCTGCTCGCTCATGTGCACGAGATTCTTCGCCGTCGGGCGGATCCCGCCGAGGACGCCCATCACCATGGAGACCTGCAGCGGCTCGGCCAGGAGCCCCATGGCGATCAGCGGGTCGAGGTTGGCGACGTGCCCCGAGTCGAAGCACTCGTGCTCGGGCCGGATCCCCAGGGCGCCCATCTCGCGGACGAAGGCGAGGATCGTCTCGAACGAGTTCTCGAAGACGGTGTGGAAGACGAACTCGCCCCGCCGGGCGGAGAACTTCGCGTAGTTCATCGAGCCCATGTTCAGCGCCGCGACGTCGGGCCGCAGCGCCCGCAGGTAGGCCAGCCGCTGCTCGACGGGCACCCCGACGGCGCCCGTCGAGTAGTTGACGATGACGTCGTCGACGGCACCGCGGATCGCGTCGGTGATCGCCGCGAAGTCCTCGACCGCGAAGGACGGCGTCCCGTCGGGCCGGCGGGCGTGGACGTGGATCATCGACGCGCCCTCCTCGACTGCGCGGCGGGCCTCGGCGGCGTACTCCTCCGGCGTGTAGGGGATCGCCGGGCACTGCGTCCGGTCGGCGACGGCGCCCGAGATCGAGCACGTGATGACCACCGGATCGTCAAGGCTCATCTAACGAACCAGTATCCCGGGTAGGGGTGCACCATGATCGGATTCCTCATCGCCGGCCTCATCATCGGCCTCCTCGCTCGTCTCATCCTCCCCGGCCGTCAGCGGATCGGGCTGCCGCTCACGCTCCTGCTCGGCATCGTCGGCTCGGTGATCGGCGGCGTGGTCGCCAACCTGCTGCGCAGCGGCGACATCTTCGAGCTCAACGTGATCGGCTTCGTCGTCGCGGTCGTCTCAGCCGTGGTGCTGCTGGCTGCCGCTGAGCGCGCGGGCATCGGCGCCGGCCACCGCCGCCGCGAGATCCGCCACTAGGTCGGAGGCGGCCTCCACCCCGACGCTCAGGCGGACGAGGTCGGGGGCCACGGCGGCGGCCGAGCCCTCGACGGACTGGTGGGTCATCGCCTGCGGGACCTCGATGAGCGACTCGACGCCGCCGAGCGACTCGGCGAGCGTGAACAGCCGCGTGCGGGTGGCGATGCCGATCGCGTCCGGGTGGCGGAAGGAGACCATCCCGCCGAACCCGGGCCAGCGGACCTCGGAGACGTCCGGGGCGTCGCGCAGCCACTCGCTCACCGCCCGCCCGTTCTCGGTGTGGGCGGCGACGCGCAGGTGCAGCGTGCGCAGGCCGCGGTGGACGAGGAAGCAGTCCAGCGGCCCGGGCACCGCCCCGACGGCGTTCTGCACGAAGCGCACCTCCTCGTGCAGGCCCGGCGAGCGGACAATGACCGCCCCGCCGACCGTGTCGGAGTGCCCGCCGAGGTACTTGGTGGTCGAGTGGACCACGGCGTCGGCGCCCAGCTCGAGCGGGCGCTGGACCACGGGGGTCGCGAAGGTGTTGTCGACCGCCACGAGGGCGTCGCCTGAGCGGGCCACGATCGCCTCGACGTCGACGACCTTGAGCCCCGGGTTCGTCGGCGTCTCCACCCAGACGAGCGCCGTGTCGGGCCGTAGCGCGGCGCTGACCGCGTCGAGGTCGGTCTGGTCGACCAGGTCGTACCGCAGGCCCCAGCGGGCGAGGACCTTGTCGACCAGGCGGTAGGTGCCGCCGTAGAGGTCGTCCGGGAGGACGACGTGGGCGCCGGTGCGGGCCACCGCCGTCATCAGCGCGTGGGTGGCGGCCATCCCGCTGGCGAAGGCGGACGCTTGGCCGCTCTCGAGCTCGCCCAGCGCGCGCTCGAGAGCGGCCCGGGTCGGGTTGGCCGAGCGCGCATAGTCGAAGTCGCCGACGAACTCGCCCGGGGCGGGCTGGGCGTAGGTCGAGGTCTGGTGGATGGCGGGGATGACCGACCCGAACGCCGGGTCGGGCTCGAGCCCGGCGTGGACCGCCCGCGTGGCGAACTCGCTCACGCCGACATCGACTCGAGGAGGTCGGCGCGGGTGACGATCCCGACCGCCCGCCCGTCGTCGTGGACCATCAGCGCCTGGCGCTCGCCGGCCAGCAGCACGATGGCCTCGGCGATCGGGTCCGACGCGGAGACGGTCGGGAAGGGCGCCTCCATGACGTCGACCACGTCGGCGTCGAGCAGCGACGGGTCCGAGACGGCGTGGGCGAGCAGCCCGCGCTCCCCGATCGACCCGACCACGGCCTCCGGGTCGTGGGTGGAGACGACCGGGAGCTGCGAGACCCCGTGCTCGTGCAGGAGCGCGACGGCGTCGCGCACCTTGTCGTGGCTGCGCACGGAGACGAGCACCGGCGCGCCCTGGCGCTTGCGGCGGATGACGTCCCCGACGACGCCGTCGCGCCGCTCGAGGAAGCCGTACTGGGTCATCCACGCGTCGTTGAAGACCTTGGAGAGGTAGGAGCGCCCACCGTCGGGCAGGACGACGACGACCACGGCCTCCGGATCCTCGATCCGCCCCGCGACCTCGAGCGCCGCGTGCATGGCCAGGCCGCAGGACGGCCCGACCAGGAGCGCCTCCTCCTCGGCGAGCCGGCGGGTCATCAGCATCGCCTCGCGATCGCCGACCGTCACCCACTCGTCGATGATCGACGGGTCGAGCGTCTCGGGCCAGGACTCCTTGCCGACGCCCTCGACGAGGTACGGCTTGGGCTCGCCCGTGTAGATCGAGCCGACCGGGTCGACGGCGATGACCTGGACGTCGGGGTTGCGCTCCTTGAGGTAGCGCCCGGCGCCCGTGGCCGTCCCGCCGGTGCCCACCCCGACCACCAGGTGGGTGATCCGGCCCTCCGTCTGCTCCCAGAGCTCGGGACCCGTCGACTGGTAGTGGGCGTCGGGGTTGGCCGGGTTGGCGTACTGGTTGGGCTGGTGAGCGCCCGGGATCTCCTCGGTCAGCCGGTCGGCCACCTCGTAGTAGGACTCGCCCGAGCCGCGCGCCGCCTTGGCCGGCGTCATGACCACCTCGGCGCCGTAGGCGCGCAGCAGGTCGATCTTCTCGCGCGAGACCTTGTCGGGCATCACCGCGATCATCCGGTAACCCTTGAGCCGCGCCGCGATGGCGAGCCCCGTGCCGGTGTTGCCCGACGTCGGCTCGACGATCGTCCCGCCGGGCTGCAGCGCGCCGGAGCGCTCCGCCGCGTCGACGAGGGCGACCGCCGCGCGGTCCTTGATCGAGCCGCCCGGGTTGAGGTACTCCACCTTGGCGAGGACGAGCGGGCGCACGGCGGACCCGAGCGTCCGCAGCCGGACGAGCGGGGTGTGGCCGATGGCGTCGAGGATCGAGTCAGAGATCCGTACCCCAGTGGCAAGCATCCGTCCATTGTGCCACGCGTTCGGCACAATGGACGGATGTCGAACGAATCCCGTCCCATCGACGCCGTTGACCGAAGGATCCTCGAAGAACTGAGCGCCGACGCCCGGATCTCGAACGCTCGACTGGCCGAGCGTGTCGGCGTCGCGCCGTCCACCTGCCTGGCCCGCACGAACGCGCTGCGCGAGGCCGGCATCCTGCTCGGCTACCACGCCGAGGTCGACCTCGCCGCGCTGGGCCGGCCGCTGCAGGCCATCGTCGCCATTCGCCTGGCCGTCCATGAGCGCGCGCAGATCGAGGCCTTCACCGAGGCGGTGCGGGCGCTCCCCGGCGTCCTGTGCGTCTTCCACATGACCGGGGTCAACGACTACCTGCTCTGGATCGCCGCCGCCGACACCCAGGACCTGCGCGAGTTCGTCGTCGACCACCTCGCCACCCACCCGGCCGTCGCCCGCGCGGAGACGAACCTCATCTACGAGCAGCGGCGCGGCCCGGGCATCTGGGGGATGGTCGACCCTGCCTAGGACCCGGCTCGCCCGCCTGACCCCCTACACCGGCACGACGCCGTGGCGCTTCCACGGCCGCTCGACGCGCTTGCCCTCGGCCAGCTCGAGCGCGCCGATCACCGTCGCCCGGGTCTCCCGCGGGTCGATCACGTCGTCGATCATGGCGTTCCGGGCGGCGATGTAGACGTCGATGACCTCGCGGTAGGCGGCGATCAGCTCGGCCTTCTTGGCCGCGGGGTCCTCGGCCTCCTCGACCTGGCGGCGGAAGACGATCTCGACCGCCCCCTCGGCCCCCATGACCGAGATCTCGGCGCTCGGCCAGGCGACGATCAGGTCGGGCTCGTAGGCCCGGCCGTTCATCACGTAGTAGCCCGCCCCGTAGGCCTTGCGCAGCACCACGGTGACCTTCGGGACCGTCGCGGCGGCCACCGCGTGGAGCATCTTCGCCCCGTGGCGGATGATCCCGCCCGCCTCGACCTTCGAGCCGACCATGAAGCCGGGGACGTCCATCAGGAACAGGAGCGGGATCCCGAACGCGTTGCAGAGGTTGACGAAGCGCGCGGCCTTATCGGCGGAGTCGTTGTCGAGGATGCCGCCGAGGTGCCTGGGCTGGTTGGCGACGATCCCCACGGGCCGGCCGCCCATCCGGGCCAGGCAGGTGATGATCGTCCTCGCCCACTGGGGCTTGAGGTCGAGCCACTCGCCGTCGTCGACGATCGTCCCGACCACGTCGTACATGTCGTACGGCTGGCGGTTGGACTCCGGGAGGACGTCGAGCAGCGGCGCCTGGTCGGGCGCGGCGGGTGGGGGGGATCCGATCCGGATGGGCGGCGGCTCCTCGCAGTGGGAGGGGAAGTAGCCCAGGTACTCCTTGATGCGCGCGACGCACTCCTCGTCGTCGCGCACCTCGAGGTCCCCGACGCCCGACTTGCGGCAGTGCACCCGCGAGCCGCCGAGCTCCTCCTGGGTGACCTCCTCGCCGACCGCCGCGCGGACGAGGTGCGGGCCGGCCAGCGCCATGGAGCCGCGCCCCTTGACCATCGGGACGAAGTCGGCGAGCCCCGGGATGTACGCGGTGCCGGCCGCGCACGGGCCCATCAGCGCGGCCACCTGCGGGATGACGCCCGAGGCGGTCACCTCCTCGCGGAACAGGAACCCGGACCCGGCGAACAGCGAGCCCACCGCCTCCTGGATGCGCGCGCCGGCCGAGTCGAGCAGCCAGACGAACGGGATCCGCTTGGAGAGGGCCAGCTCGCGCAGGCGCGTGACCTTGAGCTCGCCGGTCATGCCCATGGAGCCCGCCATCACCGTGAAGTCGTAGGCGGCGACCGCCACGAGCCGCCCGTCGACGCGGCCGTAGCCCGTGATCACCCCGTCGGCCGGGGCCTGCTTGTCCTCGAGCCCGCGGACGGAGTGGTGGATCCCCGCGTGCAGCCCGAGCTCGGTGAAGGTGCCCTCGTCGATCAGCAGGGCGACGCGCTCGCGGGCGGTCAGCTTCTCGGCGGCGTGCTGGCGGGCGATCCGCTCCTCGCCGCCGCCGAGGCGCGCGACCCTCCGCCGCTCCTCGAGCTCCTCGACCAGCGGGCGGAGCAGGCTCACGCGACCAGCACGGGGGCGATCGCCTCGGCCACCGCCTCGGCGAGCCGCGCGCGCTCCGCGGGGTCCTCGGGCGCCTCGAACGCGGTGATCTCGACCCCCACCACGGTCGCCGCCCGGGCCAGCTCGGCGAGCAGCGTCCGCAACCCGGCGAACGACAGGCCGTAGTCGACGGGGAACTGGGCCGGGAAGATCCCCGGATCGAGCACGTCGAGGTCGAGGTGCAGGTAGACGGGCTCATCGCGCAGGAGGTCGGGCACCTGGCTCGGCCGCGCCACGCCGGGCACCCCGGCCAGCTCGAGCTCGGCCCGCTCGCCCGGATCGAGGTCCCGCACGCCGCAGAGCAGGACGCGCGCGGGCTCGAGCGTCTCGTCGGCCAGTCCCGCCTCCCACCGCCCGCACGCCGCCGCGAGGCACATCCCGCCCAGGAAGCTCGACCCCGTCGTCTGCGGCGTGTTGAAGTCGCCGTGGGCGTCGAGCCACAGGACCCGGGCGTCGGGGACGTGGCGCACGACGGCCGGCAGCGTGGTCATGCAGATCGAGCAGTCACTGGCCAGGAGCACGGGGGTGTCCCCCCGCCCCAGCGCGTCGTCGACCTGGCCGCCCGCCTCGAGCAGGCAGCCGCGCGAGTCGCGCAGGTCACCGTCCCACGTGCCGTCGTGCGGCTCGCCCGGCGTCCCGATCGTGCGCCCCTCGAGCCCGAAGCGCTCGGCCAGGGTCGCGCACAGCGCCTCCGCCCCGCGCCCCCCGCCGGCCGTCCGGTCCGACGTCCGGCAGCGCATCGCGACGAGCGAGATCACCGGCCCGTCCAGACGGGCTCGCGCTTCTCGAAGAACGCCCGGACGCCCTCGTGGAGGTCCTCGGTGGAGAAGGCGAGCGTGAGCTGGGCGTGGAGGAACTCGAGGGCGTCGGCGAAGGCCATGTCCTGGGAGCGGAACATCGCGTCCTTGCCCAGCCGCATGAGGACCGGCGAGCGGGCGGCGAGCTTCTCGGCCCAGCCGGCCACCGCCGCCTCGAAGTCCTCGTCCGCGGCGACCACCCGGTTGACGATGCCGATCCGCTCGGCCTCCGCGGCGGAGATCTGCTCGCCGAGGAGGAGCAGCTCGTTCGTCTTCTTGCGCGGCACGTTGCGGTAGATCAGGGCCATGATCATGAACGGGAAGACGCCGACCTCGATCTCCGGCGTGCCGAAGCGCGCGGTGGCCTTCGCCACGATGAGATCGCAGGCGAGCGCGACGCCGAGCGCCCCGGCCAGCACGTGGCCGTTCGCGGCGCAGAGGGTCGGCTTGCCGAGCTCCCCGATGAGCCGGAACAGGCGCGGGAAGCGATCCGTCGCCGCGTGCTTGTGGATCAGCGGGAGGTCGGCGGCGAAGCCCGCCAGGTTCCCGCCGCTGGAGAAGACCTTGTCGTGGGTCGAGGTGAGCACCACGCAGCGCACCGCCTCGTCGTCGCGGGCGGCGGCGAAGGCGGCGAGCAGGTCGTCGAGCAGCTCGTCGGAGAGGGCGTTGCGCGTGTCGGGCTGGTCGAGCGCGATGGTGGCCACGCCCGTCGGGGCCAGGTCGTAGCGGAGGGTCGCGAAGGCGGGCACGCCGGGCGGATCATGCCGCACGCGGGCCGCGGGGCGCGGGCCCCGCGGAACGCGGCCCTAGTGGGCGTG
>CALMNS010000711.1 GCA_937871635.1 uncultured Solirubrobacter sp. | reverse complement strand
GGCTCGTGAAGCGGCCGCTGACGGTCACCCGCAGCGTGCCCGGCTCGTCGACCCGCAGGCGGATCGTCACCCCGGTCGAGCGCAGCCGCGACAGGCTCTGGCGCGCGGGGGAGAGGATCTCGACCCGCGGGTCCGTCGTGTCCCGGGCCGGGGTCCCGTCGGGGTTGCGCCCGGGCGGCGGGGGCGGGATGACCGGCGTCCCGCCCGTCGCCGCCGGCGCGAGCTTCGTGATGCCGACCATCGAGGGCAGCGGCTTCTGCGGGTTCTGCTGCGTGGTGAAGTTGCCCCGCGGCCAGTAGGAGGTCAGGCCCGCCGCGTTCGCCGCGTTGTCGTCCGGGTTGCCGCCCGCACCGGCGGGCGCGTCGGACTCCTCGCCGGGGTGCTGGACGTTGACGAACAGCGTCCGCTCGTCCGGGGTGAAGTACGGCCCGGTGCCCTCGGCCTGGATCGGCATGTTGCCGAAGCGGAAGGCGACCCCCGCGTTCGGTCCGGTGCGGGGGATCATGAAGATCGCGTTGTTCGCGTGGAACTGGTTCGGCCCCGGCCGGTTGAGGGCGCTCGAGCTGATGTCGGTCACCACCCAGAGGTGGCCGGCCTGGTCGAAGACGAGGTTGTCGGGCGACGCGAAGCCCTCCTCGCCCGCGCCGGTCCGCCCGCTCGGGCCGCCCGCCGCGTAGTCGTCCCAGCTGAACGACAGCGCCGTCGGGTCGTTTCCGGCCTCGCGCAGCCGCCGGATCGAGCCGAAGCTGTCGTTCACCGTCGAGTTGTTCGTCAGCGCGATGTAGACCGTCCCGTCCTCGTCGACCTCGAGGTCCTCGGGGCGGTTGGTGGCGAAGCTCGCGTCGAACGCCGCCGAGCCGACCTTGCCGCGGATCAGGCGCTGGGTGTCGACGAGCTCGTCGTCGGTGACCTCCCGCCAGGTGCCCGTGCCGCTCGTCGCGGTCAGCGGCGTCGTGTCGCCGGCCCGGGCGAAGCGGCGCCGGCCCTCGGGCGCCCACCGGGCGATGTAGAGGGTGCCCGACTCGAGGATGCGCAGGTTCTCGGCGCGGCGGCCGGGGCGGAACGGCAGGTCCGAGACGAACTTGTAGACCCCGGCGTTGTTCTGGTCGTCGCCCATGTAGAGGACGAACTTCGTGCCCGGCACGGCGCGGAACGCCGTGTTCTCGTGGCGGAAGCGGCCGAGCGCGGTGTGCTTGCGCGGGACGTAGGACGGGTCGTAGGGGTCCGTCTCGACCACCCAGCCGTACTTCGCCGGGCCCCTGAAGGTCTCCGGGCTCGCGGTCGCCGGCGTGTTGTTGGCCCCGCGGGCGACCACGGTGGCCGACGACCCGTCGCCGTTGTAGTAGTCGTCCGTGCCGACCCGCGCCGGGTCCCAGCCGTAGCCGAAGCCGGCCGTCGAGGCGTAGTCCTGGTAGTTCTCCTCGCACGACAGCGCGGTGCCCCACGGGGTGATGCCGCCCGAGCAGTTGGCCAGCGAGCCGCTCGCGGTGCTCCCCACGCCCGGGTAGGCCGGGTTGTCGGCCAGCGGGCCCGTGAAGCGGGTCTGCGGGTCCCGGCCCGAGATCCGCCGGTTGTACGGCGACGGGGAGACGACCCGGAACACGCCGTCGCCGTCGCGGCGGAGGTGCACGACCGAGTTGCCGACGGACTGGCGCTCGAGCTCGACCTGCGCCGCGGTCTTGAGCGTGGCGTCCTTCTGCCCGTGCTGCAGGAAGGGCCCCGGGTACTCGTGGTTGACGAAGACGAGCCCCTCGTCGGAGCCCTTGAGCGGGAAGTAGGCGAGGAAGTCGTTGTTGTAGCCGTAGACGAGCTCGGTCCCGTCCTCGTTGGCGAAGCGATCGCCGTAGCCGATGATCACGTCGGCCCGGTAGCCCTCGGGCACCTGGAGGACGTCGGCGCCGGAGGGGGCGATGGCGCGGAAGTCCGAGAACGCGTTGGGGGCGGCGCTCTGCGCCTGGGCGGTGGCGAGGTCGAGGACGCCCGCCCGGTCGAGGGCCGTGACCGCGGCGGTCGACGCGCCGGCGGCGGCGATGCCCCGGATGAAGCTGCGGCGGGTGTGGCCGTCGTCCTCAGGGGCCTCGGGAGTGGCGAGGTCCGGGGCGTCGGGCAACGACGTGGGTTCCATGCCGCCGGAAGTTAGGTCTGCGCCGACCCCGGGGCGTGAACGAGCCGTGAATCAGCCCGCGTGGGCGCGGGCGAGCTCGAGGAGGAGCCGCGTGGCCATCCCGGAGCCGCCCTTCGGGGCGTAGGCACGGCCGGTGTCCCAGGCCGTGCCGGCGATGTCGAGGTGCGCCCACGGCACCCCGCCGGTGAAGCGGTGCAGGAACTCCGCGGCGGTGATCGAGCCGGCCTTGCGGTTCTCCACCGCGTTCATGATGTCGGCGTAGCGGCTCTTGATCAGCTCGGCGTACTCGGCGTGCAGCGGCAGCCGCCAGACGATCTCCCCCGAGGCCTCCCCGGCGGCGATGACCCGTGCGCACCAGTCGTCGTCGTCCCCGACGAGGCCGGCGTAGGTCGAGCCGAGGGCGGTGACGATCGCGCCGGTGAGCGTCGCCACGTCGACCAGGCGCTCGGCGCCCTGGGCGACCGCGTGGGCGAGGCAGTCGGCGAGGACGAGCCGCCCCTCCGCGTCCGTGTTGATCACCTCGATCGTGGTGCCCGTGCTCGCGCGCAGGATGTCGCCGGGCTTGAACGCCCGGCCGCCCGGGAGGTTCTCCGTCGCGCCGATGACCGAGACGAGCCGGAGCGGGAGGCCCTCGCGGGCGATCGCCTGGGTGGCGGCGAGCACGGCGGCGCCGCCGGACATGTCGAACTTCATCTCCGACATCTTCGCCCCCGGCTTGATCGAGATCCCGCCCGAGTCGAAGGTCACCGCCTTGCCGACCAGGCCGAGCACGGGGGCGCCGGCGGGCGCGTCGGGATGCTCGTAGCGCAGGGTGATCAGCGCGGGCTCCTGGACCGAGCCCTGCGCGACGGCGGCGAACGCGCCCATCCCGGCGGCCTCGATCGCCTCGCGGCCCATCACCTCGACCGTCACGTGGTCCTCGCCGATGGCGCGGGCGCGGTCGGCCAGGGCGGTGGGGGTCAGCTCGTTGGGCGGCGCGTTCTGGAGGT
>CALMNS010000710.1 GCA_937871635.1 uncultured Solirubrobacter sp. | reverse complement strand
GCGCTGGCCAAGGCCGGCGACGCCACGGTGGAGGCCAAGCTCGACGGCGTCCGCGTCCAGGTGCACCGCACGGAGGCCGGCGACGTCAGCGTCTACACGCGGACGCTCGACGAGGTCACCGACCGCGTGCCGGAGGTGGTGGCGGCCGTCCGCGCGCTCCCGGGCGGCGCGCTCGTCCTCGACGGGGAGGCGATCGCCCTCGACGCCGGCGGCCGCCCGCACCCCTTCCAGGTCACGGGCGCCCGGTTCGGGACGCGGACGGCGAAGGACGCCGTCGCCGCCATCCCGCTCTCGCCCTTCTTCTTCGACCTGCTGCACGCGGGCGGCGAGGACCTCCTCGACCGGCCCGCCGGCGAGCGGCTCGCCCGCCTCGACGCCCTCGTCCCGCCCGAGCAGCGCATCGCCCGCTCCACCGACGGGGAGCGCATCCAGGCCGAGGCCCTGGCCGCCGGGCACGAGGGCGTCATGGTCAAGACGCTGGGCGCGCCCTACACCCCCGGGCGGCGGGCCACGAGCTGGCTCAAGGTCAAGCCGCGCCACACGTTCGATCTGGTCGTCCTGGCCGCCGAGTGGGGCCACGGCCGGCGCACGGGATGGCTCTCGAACCTCCACCTCGGCGCCCGCGAGGGCGACGGGTTCGTGATGCTCGGCAAGACCTTCAAGGGCCTCACCGACGAGATGCTCGCCTGGCAGACCGAGCGCCTGCTCGCCCTCGAGGAGCGCCGCACGCCGGGAACGGTCTGGGTCCGGCCCGAGCTGGTGGTCGAGATCGCCTTCGACGGGTTGCAGACCAGCCGCCGCTACCCGGGCGGCGTCGCCCTGCGCTTCGCGCGCGTGCTGCGCCACCGGCCCGACAAGCGCGCCGAGGAGGCCGACACCCTCGCCTCGGTGCGCTCAGCCGAGCACGTCGGTCAGCCGCCGGCGTGAGTCGATCCCCAGCTTCCGGTACGCGCCGGCGAGGTGGAACTCGACGGTCCGGACGGTGACGAAGAGCGCCTCGGCGATCTCGCGGTTGGCGAGGCCCTGCGCCGCCATCTCGCTCACCCGGCGCTCGCTCGGGGTGAGCGACCCGGGGCCCGAGAGCAGCGCCCGGCGCGGGCGGGCGCCTGT
>CALMNS010000709.1 GCA_937871635.1 uncultured Solirubrobacter sp. | reverse complement strand
CCCACGCGGTGCTCGGCGGCGATCGCCCCCCACGGCGCGCTGGCCCGCAGCAGGGCGAGGCGGGCCCCGAGGCCGGACATCAGGCGGCCGGCCTGCAGGTCGCGGGCGGGGAAGCGGGCGAAGCGCAGGGCCTCGAGCAGCAGCTCCTCGTCGACGGGCGCCCCCTCGGCGAGCGTCTCGCCGAGGCCCGGGTCGATCGTCGTTGAGCGCCTCGGGTCCGGGTCGAGCAGCCAGCCGCCGAGGTGCAGTGCGACGGCCAGCCAGCGCTCGCCGTCGACCCGCTCGGGCTCGGCCAGATAGCCGAGGGCGGCGAGGTCGAGCCGGACGAGGTCGGCGTCCCCGTCCTCGGCCGCGGCGGCGAGGTCGAGCAGGGCGGCGACCCAGATCGGCTCCGCACGCCCCACCGCGCCGAAGTCAACGATCCCGACGCGCCCGTCGGGCAGGAGGCGATGGTTGCCGGGGTGGGGGTCGGCGTGGAAGGCCCCGACGTGGACCATGGCGCCGAGGTGGAAGCGGACGAGCGCCTCGCCGAAGCGGTCGGGGTCCTCGACGGCCACCCCGTCCGGCAGCCATTCGCTCACGAGCACCGACGTGTGGCACAGCTCGGTGACGGGGGCCGGGACGTGGACGAACGGGTGGCCCCGGTAGGCGCGGGCGAACCCGCGCTGGGCCTGGGCCTCGTGCTCGAGGTCGTACTCCTCGAGCACCCGCTCGCGCAGCTCGGCGGTGATGGCCCGGGCGTCGAGGCCGGGGACCACCGCGGTGGCGAGCTGGGCGACCAGTCCGAGGTTGCCGAGGTCGGCGCGCAGCGCCTCCTCCGCTCCCGGGTGCATGACCTTCACCGCGACGGTGCGCCCGTCCCCGGCGAGCTCGCCCCGGTGCACCTGACCGGCGGAGGCCATCGCCGCCGGCTCGGGGTCGAGCTCGGCGACGTGGTCGGCCAGCTTCCCGCCCCAGGCGGCGCGCAGCTCGCGCTCGACCCGCTTGAACGGGATCGGCTCCGGCGCGCCCGAGCGCAGCTCGTCGGCCAGCTCGGCGAGCTCGGGCGCCCAGTCCGGATCGAGCAGGTCGGCGGACTGCGCGAGCTTGCCCGAGAGGCCGCGCATGGAGCGCAGCACGGCCAGCGCCCTCCGTGCCAGGTCGAGCTGGGCGGAGGACACGCGTGTGAGACTACGACCCCGTGTCGCTCGCCCTCTCCGTCTCGGCCCTGCGCAAGACCTACGGCTCGGTGACCGCGCTGCACGGCGTGGACCTGGAGGTCGACGAGGGGGAGCTCTTCGGACTGCTCGGGCCCAACGGTGCGGGGAAGTCGACGCTGGTCAAGTCGGCCTGCGGGCTCGTCCGCCCGACGGGCGGGACCGTCGAGGTGGCCGGGGCGCCGGCCGGCTCGGAGCGGGCCAACCGCTCGATGGGCTACCTCGCCGAGCTCTTCCGCTTCCCCGAGTGGTGCCGCGCCGACGAGCTCCTCGAGCTCCACCAGCGGCTCGCCGGGTCCCGCGGTGGGGCGTCGGAGCGCTCCGCGCTGCTCGAGGAGGTCGGCCTCGCCGACGCGGCGGGTCGCCGGGTCGGGGCCATGTCCAAGGGCATGCAGCAGCGGCTCGGGCTCGCCCAGGCGCTGATCGGCTCCCCCCGGCTGCTGCTCCTCGACGAGCCGACCAGCGCGCTTGATCCCGCCGGGCGGCGGCTCGTGCGGGCGCTGCTCGAGCGGCTCCGTGAGCGGGGCGTCGCCGTGCTGCTCAACTCGCACCTGCTCTCCGAGGTCGAGCTCGTCTGCGACCGGGTGGCGATCATCGCCGCCGGGCGGGTGGTCGCCGCCGGCTCGCCCGACGACCTCTCACACGCCGGCGGGGTGGAGGTCGAGACGGGCGCGGGCGTCCGCGTCTTCGCGCGGGCGAGCCGCGACGAGGCGCCGCGGATCGTGGCCGAGCTCGTCGGGGCGGGCGAGGCCGTCTACGGCGTCCGCGTGCTGCGCTCCTCGCTCGAGGACGCCTACCTCGAAGCGGTGGAGGGCACGTGAGCCTCGACCACGTCCGCGCGATCGCCGGCTTCGCCCTGCGCGAGTCCCTGCGCCGCCGCGTGTTCGTCGTCGTGGCGGTCCTCACCGTGGCGTTCCTCGTGCTCTACGGGCTCGGCGCCTGGCAGGCGTTCCAGGAGGTCGACGAGGGCTTCGGCGACGACGACCTCGGCGGCGTGGAGCCGCAGACGGTGGCCGGGGCGACCTTCCTCGGGCTGGCGATGTTCGGCACCCTGTTCCTCGGCACGATCCTTGCGGTCTTCCTGACCCTCGGCGCGGCGCGCGGCGACGCCGAGAGCGGCCTGCTGCAGCCCCTGCTCGTCCGGCCCGTCGGGCGCGCCACCTACCTCGTGGCCCGCTTCGCGGGGGCGGCCGCCATCTGCGCCGCCTACGTCACCGTCGTCTTCGTGGCCGCCGCGATCATCACCCGGGTGGCGGGCGACTGGTGGCCGGACCGCATCGTCGGGCCCGCGCTCGGGCTGGCCGCGGCGGTCGCCCTGCTCGCCGCCGTCGCCCTCGCGGGCTCGGTCTTCCTCGCCTCCACCGCGAACGGCATCGCCGTCTTCATGGTCTTCGGCGCGGGCCTGGTCGCCGGCCTGCTCGGGCAGATCGGCGAGGCGCTGAGCTCGGACACGCTCAACACGGTCGCCGACGTGTCGACCTGGGCGCTGCCCTTCGAGGCGCTCTATCAGGACGCCCTGGCCGGGCTGACCGCCGACACGGTCGGCTTCACCAAGCTCGCCATCGACCTCGGCCCGTTCGGCGGGGCGCAGGACGCCGGCCCGCTGCTCTGGCTCTGGGTCGTGGGCTACCTCGGGCTCGTCTGCGTGATCGCGGCGCGCGCCTTCGCGCGCCGCGACCTCTGATCCGTCAGCGGGCGATCACCGCGCCGGGCGGGCAGACGGCGACCGCCTCGATCTCGATCAGCAGGCCGGGTCGCCCGAGGGCGTGCACCTCGACGAGCGAGTCGGCTGGGAAGGGCGGCGTGAAGTACTGCCGACGGAGGTTCACGACGGTCGCGAAGTGGGACATGTCCGTCACGAAGATCGTCGCCTTGACCACGTGCTCGAGGCCCGAGCCGCCGGCCTGGAGCGCGCGCGAGAGGTTCGCGAAGGCCTGGTGGGCCTGCGCTTCGAAGTCCCCGTCTCCCACGATCGCTCCGGCGTCGTCGGTGGCGATCTGGCCCGCGGTGAAAACGAGGTCCCCCACGCGGAACCCCTGCGAGACCGCGACCGCGGCGTACCGGTCCGGCTCGACCCGGAGGGGGGTCGCGACGACGGTCACGCGCCCATCGGCAGCGTCAGGAGGCCCTCGGCGACGAGGACACCGGTGCCCGTCAGCGTCACGCTGTCGCCTACCACGTCGACCTCGAGGCGACTGGGGCGGCCCATCGTGTGCCCTTGGTCGATCACGACCCGCTGCGCGCCGGCGTCCGGGCTGCGTCGCGCCAACCACCACGCGAGCGGCCCGGCGGCGGTGCCGGTCGCCGGGTCCTCCCACAGTCCGACGGTCGGGTTGAAGAACCGCGTGTAGGCGTCAGCGTCACCGTCGGCCGGCGGCGCGTAGAGGTAGCAGCCCTCGGCGCTGACGTCCGCAAGCGCGGCCGCCAAGGCGTCGGCGTCGGGACGGGCGCGATCGATCGCGGCGACGTCCGTGGCCGCCAGCAGCAGGTGCGGAGCCCCGGTCGAGACGACCTGGGCGGATCCGTCGAGGAGATCATCGGGCACGAGGCGGAGCGGCGCTGCGAGCCCGGCCCGCGCGTCGACCGCCTGCCCGACCTCCGGTTGTCCCTGCCGCTGCGCGATCGCCACCCGGCCGTCAGCTCGGACCGTCGCGACGACGTCCAGCACCTGGTCGCCGATTGCCTGGGTCAGGTCGCCCGCCGGCTCCTGCCCCGAGGCGACCAGCCACCACCACGCACCCAGCGTGTTGTGGCCGGCGCCCATCACCTCCGCACCGGCGGCGGTGAACGACCGGAGCCGCCGCGTGACGCCCGGGGCGTCGGGCACGAGGACGAACGTCGTCTCCGACTGGTTCAGCTCCCGCGCGACGTCCCGCAGGACCTGGTCGGGAACGCCTTCCCCTCCGAGGACGACCGCGAGGGGGTTACCGCGGAGCGGCTGGTCGGCGAAGACATCGACGATGGCGAACGGGAGACGCGGCATCCGACGGAGCCTGATCGGAATCGCCTTCAGGTGCATCTGCAAATGCGGCGGAGAGCGTTAAGCACACGTTGAAGCTCGAGCTGAGTACCTTCGACACCTGTTGAAACTCGACCCGAAACGACTCGAGGTGCTTCACGCGGTCATCCAAGGCGGCTCGATGACCCGGGCCGCCCAGGAGCTGCGTTTCTCACCTGCCGCGGTCAGCCAGCACATCACCGCCCTGGAGAAGCAGGTCGGCGCGCCGCTCCTCGTCCGCCACGCGCGCGGCGTACAGCCGACCGCGGCCGGCGGGCTGCTGGCTAGGCACGCCGAAGAGCTCCTCGAACGGCTCGGTGCCGCCGGACGCGAACTCGACGACCTCATCAGCTCGGCCGCGGCAACGGTCCGGCTCGGGATCTTCGCGAGCGCCGCCGTCGGCATCCTCCCGGGTGCGCTGGCGAAGTTCGAGGCCACCCACCCGGCGGTCGCCGTGACGATCGACGAGAGCGACGTCGACGTCGGAGCTGACCGCCTGCGTGGCGGCATGCTCGACGTCGCGGTGCTCTTCGACGACCTTGAGCACCTCGAGCTCGATCGCTCCGGACTCGACCTGACGCAGATCGGGCTCGACCCCGTCGACATCGTCCTCCACGACGGGCACCCGCTGGCGCAGGCCGACACGGTCGACCTCGAAGCGCTGAGCGACGAGCGCTGGGTCCTGGCCCGTGGCACCACCTGCGCGGACCTCGTCAGGCGCCGGTGTCGAGCGTGCGGATTCGAGCCCGACATCGCAATGACCACCGACGACCACGCGGCGGCACGAAGCCTCGCCGCCGCGCGGATCGGCGTGACGGCCGTCCCGCGCCTGCTGGGCCAACGCAGCGGCGACGGGGTCGTCGTCCGGCCACTCCACCCTGCCCCCACCCGCTTGCTCTACGCGGCGCTCGCGTCCGACGCCGCCGTGCCACCAGCCGCGCTCGCGCTCCGGGACGCGATCGTCACCCATACGGTGGCACGTTCACTCCCGGGGCACTGACCGCCGCGCGCGCTCAACAGGCACCCTGAGCCTGGCGAGGGTGTCGCGCTGTGCGGAGCCCACGCACCACCGATCCACTAGGCCGGGCGCGGGCGCGGGCGCAGCCGCTGCCACGCGAAGGCCCCGCAGAGCATGAGCAGGCCGAGGACGATGAAGGACGCGACCCGCGCGAGCGAGGTGAGGGCGGCGAGGTCGTAGAGGAAGACCTTGGCCACCGTGAGGCTGAGCAGGGCGAGCCCGGCGATGCGCAGCGGCTGCAGGTCGCGGACGAGCCCGACGATGAGCAAGCCGACCCCGACGAGCGCCCACAGCGCGCTGAGCAGCGCCTGGGGATCGGAGCCCGCGCGGGGTCCGAACGGCGTGACGAGGGCGACGGAGGCGAGGTAGAGCGCCGTCGTGCCGGCCACGGCGAGCAGGACGACCCGCGCGTCGGCGGGCCGGGCCGGGGTCGTGCGGGCC
>CALMNS010000708.1 GCA_937871635.1 uncultured Solirubrobacter sp. | reverse complement strand
ACATCGCTGGATCGGCACCCGGAAGATCGCCGATAACCCCGCTATCGGCTTCACTCCCGGGCACCGCCCAGCTCGATCAGGCCCGCCCCCGCCCACGCGGCCCATTCGGATCAACCATCTAGGCGGCGGGGGCGGGGGCTTCGCCGAGCTCGCGCTCGATGCGCCGGACGAGCCGCTCCCGCGCGTGCTGGGTGACCGGCCCGGGCGCGGCCGGCAGCTCGATCTCCCCGACCGCCGCGATCGGCATCACCTCGCGCACGGAGGAGGCGATGAACGCCTCCTCGGCGGCGGCCACGTCGTCGAGCGTGCAGACCGCCTCGCGCGCGCCGGTCTCGGCGATCACGCGGTCGCGGGTGATCGACTCGAGGATGCGCTCCTCGAGCGGCGGGGTCCGCAGCTCGCCGCCCGGGGCGACCCAGAAGAAGCTCCACGTGTTCCCCTCGAGCACCCGCCCGTGCGGGGTGACGAACAGCGCCTCGTCGTAGCCCTGCTCCTTGGCGAGCCGCCCGGCCAGCATGTTGCCGGCGTAGGAGAGGGTCTTGAGGTTGTCGAGCACGCGGTTGGGCGCGTAGGTGATCGGGGCCACGCGGGCGACCGCCGCGCGGTGGGGCAACGGCTCGATGAGCAGGATCCGCGCCCCGCCGCGGGTGAGGACGACGCGCAGCAGGGCGTCGAGCGGACCGGCGGCGGCGAGCAGGGCGTCCACCTCCGCGCGCAGGGCGTCGAGGTCGGCCTCGAGCCGCAGCCCGTCGCAGGTGCGCTGGAGCCGGACGTAGTGGTCCTCCATCGCGAAGGGCCGCCCGCGGTAGAGGCGCGCGACCTCGAAGGCGCCGTCGCCGCGCAGCAGGCCCTCGTCGGTGACCCCGATCGTCGCCTCCTCGACCGGTCCGACGGTGCCGTTCACGGAGGCAAGCGCGCTCATGCGCCGGAGGCTACCGCCGCGAACCGGTCCGGGTCGAACGGCGCCGGGTCCATCAGCGGCGGCTCGGAGCAGAGGAGCTGGGCGATCAGCCGGCCCGTCACCGGCCCGAGCGCCACCCCCGCCCCCTCGTGGCCCGTGGCGACCCACAGGCCCGGCACCGCGCGCGACGGGCCGATCG
>CALMNS010000707.1 GCA_937871635.1 uncultured Solirubrobacter sp. | reverse complement strand
CGACGCCTTCGGGCCCGCGAAGGTCCTGCGCACGGGGGAGATCCAGCTCATCGAGGAGGTCCACGACGCCGAGCTGCGCGAGGCGGCCACCGACGCCGAGCAGCTCGGGATCCTGATCGAGCTCGGCCTCGAGGCGGTCCTCGTGGTCCCCCTGCGCACCGCGGACCGGATGATCGGCGCCCTGACGCTGTGCATGTCGGACTCCCAGCGCCGCTTCACGCCGGACGACGTCGGCCTCGCGCAGGCGCTCGCCTCGCGCGCCGCGCAGCACATCCGCAACGCGCAGCTCTACACGGAGCGCTCGCACATCGCCCATACGCTGCAGGCCAGCCTGCTCCCGCACGCGCTGCCCGCCATCCCGGGCATGGAGGTGGCCGCCCGCTACCAGGCGGCCGGGGACGAGAACGAGGTCGGCGGGGACTTCTACGACGTCTACCCGGGCGAGGACGGCGCCTGGTGGGTCCTGATCGGCGACGTGACCGGCAAGGGACCCGAGGCGGCCGCGAGCACCTCGCTCGCCCGCCATACCCTGCGCGGCGCCGCGGTCCACGACGACAGCCCGGCGGCCAACCTGCGGACCCTCAACCGCGCGATGCTCGCCGACCCGCGGTCCACGCGCTTCGCCACGGTCATCTGCGCGCGAGTGGAACCCGACGGGGCCGGTGCGCGCGTCACCCTCGCCGTGGGCGGCCACCCGCCGCCGCTCCTGCTGTGCGCCGACGGGCGCCTCGAGCCGCTCGAGCTGCGCGGGACGCTGGTGGGCGGGCTGCCCGACCCCGAGTTCGCCGACACAGAGCTCCGGCTCGACCCGGGGGACCTGATCCTGCTCTACACGGACGGGGTGATCGAGCTGCGCACGAAGGATCCGGCCGACGGCGAGCGCCGGCTGCGCGAGACGACGGCCTCCCAGGCCGGCCGGTCGCCCGACGAGCTGCTCGACGCGGTGCTCGCCGCGGCGGTCGACGAGGAAGGCCGCCGCCCGCGCGACGACGTGGCGCTCCTGGCCCTGCGTGTCATCCCCTCGTCCTAGACTCGCCCCCGAAATGGACTCCACGACCGCCGAGCGCCTGGTCGCGAACGAGTACCGCTTCCGGGAGGTCAACGAGCGCCTCGAGGCCGACGTGCGGGAGATCGCCGACCCGGAGGAGCGCATCGCGTTCGTCTGCGAGTGCAGCGCGACGAGCTGCCGGGAGACGGTGTCGCTCAACCTTGACGAGTACGGGGCGTTGCGAGCGGTCGAGGGTCACTTCGCCATCGTCACCGGGCACGAGATCCTCGAGATCGAGCGGGTCGTCCAGCGCGCGGACCGCTACATCGTCGTCGAGAAGCTGCTGGGGGCCTGATCGGTGGGCTCGGCGCCGCCCCCGGCGCGCCGGCGCGAGATCCTCCTGCGGCTCGACGCGGGCGAGGGCAAGGGCTGGCGCCGCCGGATCGGCGCCGGAGGGGGCGGGTCGCCGGACGACGGGATCCGCCTCGTCGGCACGGAGATCGTCTTCACCTACGCCGATCTCCTGCAGGCGCCGCTGACCATCCCCGCCGGGATGGTCACGGTGGCCACCGTCGACCGCGGGCGCTCGACCCGCGGCCGCGAGGACTTCGGCCGCTTCCCGGTGCTCCACCGCATGGGTCCCAAGACGGTCGTGCCGGTCGAGGAGGGGGTCGAGGGCTGGCTATGGACCTCCGGGTCCGGCTCCGCGCTGCCGGCGCTCGGCGACGCGGTGCCGAACCTCGCGCTCGTCTTCATCCACCCGCTCGACGAGGCGCTCGTCCGGGCGTCGTTCCGCCCCAAGGCGCTCGTGGCGCTCGCTGAGCGCTCCGCGCTGGGGGTTCCGGCGGTGCCCGGCCTCCTCGCCCGGGTCGCCGACGCCTCGCTGGCCGAGCGGGCGTTCGGCGAGCTCGGGGTCGACGGGCCCCTCACCGACCGCGAGGTCGCCCCGGCCCAGCGGCGCCACCTGCCCTCCGACCGCCCGGCCAACCCGGCCGTTCGCTTCGGCGACCAGGGCCGCGAGCAGACCTCGGTCCCGCCGCCGGGCGGCTGAATCCATCCTCTAGGGTGCGCGGGCCGTGAGCACTCCCGAGGACGCACCCCCCGCCGACCGCGCCACCTGCACCGCCTGCCGCGGGACGGGCCGGGTCGTGTCGAACCTCGGCGGGTCGCCGAGCGAGGTGCAGTGCCCGTGGTGCG
This sequence comes from uncultured Solirubrobacter sp., assembly GCA_937871635.1. Lineage (GTDB taxonomy): Bacteria > Actinomycetota > Thermoleophilia > Solirubrobacterales > Solirubrobacteraceae > JACCYI01. The sequence continues at coordinate 8,642 of CALMNS010000707.1, read as the reverse complement.
AGGGGACGGGCCGCTTCATCCCCGAGCACGACGCCCAGGCCGCCCGCCGCGCCGCCGCCAACTAGCGGCCCGGTCCTCCACCAGCTCCGCAGCTACGCCGCGGGCCGGACCTCGAGCGCGCCGATCACCTTCGGGTTCGAGAGGCCCGGGCCGTAAAGCCGGACCTCCCGGCGCCCCGCCGTGGAGTAGAGGAGGTCGAAGCGGGCGGGGGAGACCGGGTCGATCGACTCGATGGGCCCGTCGCGGCCCACCTGGACGGAGCTCACGCGCGAGTTGAAGATCGCGAGCCGGATCCGCTCGCCCACCTCGACCGCGATCGGGGAGAAGCCCTTGCCGGCGTCGATGCGCTGCAGCGGCGGCTCGCCGGGGACCTCGTCGGTGGCCGGACGAGCGGCGGTCGCCTCCGCCGGGCCCGGGGAGAGAGCGGGCGGCGAGGCCTGAGTCCGCACTTCGGGTCCGGTCGACTCCCGGGGCGCCACCGACGCGGCGAGGACCGCCAGCCCGACGAGCACCACGGCGAGGACGAGGAGGCGGCGGCCGAGCATCTCAAAGCCGAGGCTAGCGGCCGCCGGAAAGTGTTGAGCGGCCCTTAAGGAATCGCGGGGGGAGGTCGATAACGGAGGTAGCCAGAGTCGCGGTGACCAAAGGCAAATCGCCCGCGAGGGCGAGACGCAACGCCACGGAGCTCCAACAGGCAAAGACAGTGTGGAGCAAGCCGGGCTACTCACCAGCAGTCGATTGACACACGAGAGAGGAGCCTCGGGTCTGGCGGCCAGCAGTTCTCCCAGATCCCCGATCCCTTCAGGAGGGTTCACCCGCATGATGCACAAGCTCTACAAGCTCCGCAGGCGCGTCCAGGACGAGAAGGGCTTCACCCTGATCGAGCTCCTGGTCGTCATCCTGATCATCGGCATCCTCGCCGCGATCGCCATTCCGTCGTTCCTCGGCCAGCGCGCCAAAGGCCAGGACGCCACCGCGAAGACCACCGTCAAGACGGCTCAGACCGCGATGGAAACCTGGTTCACCGACAATCAGAACTACACCGTCGCGGCGGACGGCGCCGAGCTGAAGGTCATCGAGCCGACCCTGAACGACCTCAACGGCGGCACGCTGAGCGTCGACGGGGGCGAGGGGGGCTACACGGTCAGCTTCGTCAACGACGACAAGGGGACGGGCAATACGTTCTCCGTCGTGCGGGCAGACGACGGCGCGGTCACCCGTGGGTGCGAGAAGGTCAAGGAAGGTGGCTGCAAGGTCGAGGGCGAAGGAACCACCGGCACCTGGTAGTCCAGCCGAATCGATTCGCCGTGTCGTGAGGGAGGGCGGGCCAGATGGCCCGCCCTTTTGCGTGCAGCGCCCGCCCACCGGGGTACGCAGCCCCCATGGCGGAGAACGTGATGGGCGGGCCGCTCGCGCTATGCGGCGAGGACCCGCTGACCGGTTGGACGCGCAGCGGCTGCTGCGAGACCGGGCCGGAGGACCTCGGCTCGCACACCGTCTGCGCGGTGGTAACGGAGGACTTCCTCGCCTTCTCGGCGAGCCGGGGCAACGACCTCTCCACGCCGCGACCGGGCTTCCCCGGACTCGAGCCCGGCGACCGCTGGTGCCTGTGCGCCTCGCGCTGGCAGGAGGCGCTCGAGGCCGGCGTCGCGCCGCCGGTGGTCCTCGAGGGCTGCCACGCCCGGGCGCTCGAGGTCGTCAGCCTGGACGCCTTGCGCGCGCTCGCCGCCGATTGAACACCCGAACCGTCTGCGGTCACGAATCGGCGCATCGCGATCGACCGCAGTCGATCAATCCGCTCCCGGTCGGTCACCGTCGCACTGGCCGAGCACCTGAGCGATGAGCTGGTCCTCGCTCACGAGGAACGTCGCGCTCCCGCGAAGGTCAGGAACCGGATCGGCGGCCGAGCGGACGGCCGCGCTTCGTCACGACGATGGTCTCGTGCGTCTCGGCCACTCGGTCGAGTAGGGCAAGGCACTCCGCCTTGAACCGGGAGGCGCTGATCGTGGCCTCGTGCACGACTCAGCACGCTACCTGTTGAGTGGGCGGGCGCGTCTCAAGGGACGGATCCGACGGCCGATGACACGGATGTCGTGATTCGTCCTGCCCGCTTCCATGCCCGCGCCCAGGAAGGCATGTCCCTGGTCGAGGTCCTGGTGGCCATGACGGTCCTGCTCATCGGCGTGATGGGCACAGCCGTGCTGCTCGACGTGGCCAACGCCACCACGGTCAAGACGCGCAGTCGCGAGGCGGCCACGAACGTCGCGCGGGAGCTCGTCGAGGCGGCCCGGGCAGTGCCGTACGCCAACCTGACACCCTCGGCGGTCGAGGGCCAGCTCCAAGACCAGCCTGGACTCGCCGACGGGAGCGGGGCCGCCGGCTGGAGCCTGCGCCGCCGCGGATTCGACTACGCGGTTACCGCCACGGTCTGCACCATGGACGACCCTCGCGACGGCGGCGGCAGTCACTCGGCCGGTGGCTTCTGCCCGGACAGCGTCGCCGCGGACGCGCCCGACACGGCGGGCAAGGTCGACCGTGCCCCCGAGGACTACAAGCGGGTGCGCATCCAGGCGGCGTGGACCCAGGGGAACGTCGCCCGCGAGGTCTCCCAGACCACGATCGTCAACAACCCGGGCAGCGCGGGCGGGCCGGCGGTGAGGACGTTGACCCTGAGCGGCTCGAACCCCGTCGAAGACACCCTGTCCGCCGGCAACCGGCTGTCCTTCCAGCTCACGACCTCGAGCACCCCGGAGACACTGCAGTGGCTCCTCGACGGAGCGTCGCAGGAGCCGGTGACGACCGGCTCTGGCCGTGGTCCCTGGAGCTTTAAGTGGGAGCTCGGTCCCGCCGGCCTGGGTGGAAGCCCGGACCCCGCGGGGAGCGTCGTCGACGGGGTCTACCTCGTCGCCGCCGAGGCCTTCGACGAGTACAGCGTGGCCGGGCCTTCGCGATCGCTGACCGTGACGCTCAACCGGAGCGGCCCCGATCAGGTCACCGGCCTGGTCGGTGGCCGGACCGCCGATCCCGCCAATCCCACCCGGGAGATCGTCGACCTCGAGTGGCTCGAGACCCCGGAGCGCGACATCGTCGGCTACGCGGTCTTCCGGAGGGCCTCGGACGGGACACTGACTCCCGTCGCCGGGTGTCCGGTGGCGAAGGTCGACTCGTGCGTCGACGCGGATCCGCCGGTCGGCCCGGAGATCGAGTACGTCGTCTATGCCTACGACAACGCCTCAGACGGAACGGCTCGCAGGGGCACGGTCGCGTCCGAGGTGCTGACCGTCGGGACCGGGAACGCCCCGCCGTCCGCGCCGACGTCCCTGACCGTGGCGTCGAGCGACGGCGGACAGACGCTGACCTGGGGTCGGCCCGTGCCCGACCCGCTCGACCCGGATGGCGACGACATCGACTTCTACCGCGTCTATCGCGACGGGCGGCTCCTCGCCAACCGGTACGCACGCTGGGACGATCCGGCTCCCGTGGTGACGTTCCGCGATGACGCCACGGGCGGCGTCACGCACTGCTACTTCGTGACCGCGGTCGACAGCAAGTACGGCGAGTCCGCCTTCCGCGCGCAAGCGCCAGAGGGTCCTTGCGCCCCATGAGGTCCGAGCGCGGGTTCACCCTGATCGAGGTTCTCGTCGCCATGACGCTCTCGACCATCATTTTCGGCGCCACCATGACGGTGCTCAACTCGCTCATCGGGAGCAACCGGCGCAACGCCGAGCACAACGAGGCGCAGGCGAGCGCACGGCTGAGCACCGACCGGCTCGCCCGCGAGCTGCGGAATCTCGCGAGCCCCACCCAGCTCACCAGCGAGCTGAGCGCGCAGCCCCGAGCGATCGACAGGGCCGAGCCCTACGACTTCATCTTCCGGGTGGTGGGCGACAAGCGACCCGCCACGGGCGTCGCAGACTTGAACGCGGGCAATGCCAAGCGCGTCCGGTATTGCCTCGCCGGAGGGACGGGCTCCGATCCCGGCGTGCTGTGGTCGCAGACCCAGACCTGGACCCAGCCGACGGCGCCGCCGGCGCCGCCCGCTTCCGCCTGCCCGGCCCCCGCCGGCTGGAACGCCGGCCAGGACCGAGTGGCGGTGAGCTCGGTGGTCAATCGCCGCGGAGCCGTCGACCGCCCCTTGTTCCTCTTCAACGCGCCCGAGACGGATCGCATCACGAACGTGCGGACCTCCCTGTACCTGGATCCCACGCCGACCCGGGCGCCCGTGGAGACTCGACTGAGCACCGGGGTCTTCCTGCGCAATCAAAACCGCCAGCCCGTCGCCTCCTTCACGGCGACGGTCACCGCGGACGGCCGGTTGATCCTCAACGGCTCCGCCTCCGACGACCCCGAGGGGATGGCCTTGACCTACCAGTGGTACCTCGACGCCCCGAGCTCGCTGCCTGACTGTGCGGTCATCCCGACGCCGTCCAGCTGCCTCGGCCAGGGTGTCGTCTTCGAGAAGAGCGGGCTCACCGGAGGCGGGACGCACACCGTCACGCTCGTCGTCCGTGACCCGGCCCGGCTCGCCGCCCAGGCCTCCCAGGGAGGCGTGCAGTTCCCGCTATGAGGTCTCGCCTGCGTACCGCCGACGGCAATGCGCTCGTCACCGCCATCCTTGTCATGATGCTGTTCTTGGCCGTCGGCATGGCCACGCTCAGCTCGGTCGACGTCGAACAGTCGGCGTCCGGCCGCGAGCGCGTGGAGGAGTCCTCGTTCGCGCTCTCCGAGGGGGTCCTCAACTCGCAGATCTTCAACCTCTCCCGCCAATGGCCCGGAGCAGTTGGGCAGGAGTATCCCGCCGAGTGCTCCGTTGCCACCGCTGCTGACACGCGGTGCCCCGACGTTGCCGCCCTTCGCACCGGATTCACCGGAAGCGACTACGCGGCCGGGCAGACGTGGACCACGGAGGTCCACGACGACTCGGTTGCGAACGGCTCGACGACCGTCTCGAACTACTACGTCGACGCCGACGTCAGACTCCGTCCCCGGTACGACGAGAATCGCAACGGCTACCTCTGGGTGCGGGCGCGCAGCGTGCTGCGAGGCCGCCCCCGAACCATCGTCGCGCTCGTCAAGGCCGAGGACCTCTCGCTCCAGTTCCCTCGCAACGCGGTGGTCGCCGGGCGGGTCAACATCGGGCCGAACGGCAACCAGACCTACATCGACACGGGCGGCAGCTACGTGACCCTCCGGTGCGCGAACACCGGCCTCAACGACCCGACCTGCCGCGGATGGAGTCGCGATCGCCAGGTCGGACCGGGCGAGATCCGACCGAACCCCACGCAGCCATCGGCACTGTCGGCCGAGAAGATCGAGCGCCTCCGCGAGACAGCCCGGGCAAGCGGCACCTACTTCGCTGGCGGGTGTCCGGACCTCACCGGCGCCGTCGTCTTCCTCGAGGTCGCGACCACCAGCTGCGGCTACTCGGGCAACAACGAGTACAACACCGAGGCCGCGCCCGGTGTGCTTGTGATCGGCTCAGGCGTGCTGTCGCTCGGGGGCAGGACTCGCTACACCGGCGTCGTCTACCACGTCAACGCCTCCGACGGTGGGCAGGGCGGAACCACCGCCCCGGCCACAGGCTCGGTGGTCCAGCTCAGCGGCAACGCCTGTGTCTTCGGGTCCGTGGTCATCGATGGGCAGGGCGGCCTGGCGGTCGGCGCGTCGTCCGGCGCCAACCGGTGCAACGGCAACCTGGAGTTCAACGCCAACGTCGCCAACAACCTGCGCGCGTTCGGCACCGCCGGCATCGTGCAGAACTCGTTCCGCGAGATCGTCGCTCCCTGATCGTTCGCGGGGGGCTCGCCCCGGCCGCCGGCGCTTCAGTCCCCGGCGCCGGATGCCGATCACCGGACCGTGCCCCGACCCACGTTTGACCTCAAGAAGCTCGGCGGTCGCCGCAAGGCCAAGAGCAAGTCGGTCGTCGGCCTGGAGATCGAGCCCTCGCAGATCGCCGCCGCCGAGGTGGACACGGGCCAGGGGCTCGAGGTCCGCCGCGCCGCCGTCTCCATGCTCCGGCCCGGCGTGCTGCGCGACGGCGAGGTCACCGACGGCGAGGCGCTGACCGCCGACCTGCGGGACTTCTTCGCCGAGCACGAGCTCGGGACCCGGGTGCGGCTGGGGATCGCCAACCAGCGGATCGTCGTGCGAGTCCTCGACCTCCCGCCGCTCGAGGACCCCAAGCAGCTCGCCGCCGCCGTCTCGATGCAGGCGCCCGACCACATTCCCATGCCGATGGACGACGCGGTCGTCGACTTCCAGTCGCTGGGGCTGGTCGGGACCCCGTCCGGTCCCAAGTCGCGTGTAGTCGTCGTGGCCGTCCGCCGCGACATGGTCACGCGCCTCGTCGGGGTCGCCCAGGACGCCGGGCTCTCCGTCGTCGGGGTCGACCTCTCCGCCTTCGCGATGATCCGGGCCCTCGACGTCGACCTCGCCGAGGATCGGGCCGTCCTCTACGTCAGCGCCGGCGGGCTGACCAACGTCGCCGTCGCCTCAGGCGCCAGCTGCCTGTTCACGCGCACCGCCTCCGGCGGTCTCGAGATCATCGCCGCGACGCTGGCCGAGCGCGCGTCGCTGACCATGGAGCACGCCCGCATGTGGCTCGGCCACGTCGGGCTCGAACGCCCGATCGAGGAGCTCGAGGGGGATCCGGCGCTCCTGGCCAGCGCTCGGGGGACGCTCGACGAGGGCGTTCACCACCTCGCCGACACCGTGCGCAACTCGGTCAACTTCTACCGCATGCAAGAGGCCTCCGAGCCGGTCGACCGCGCCGTGCTCACCGGTCCGGCGGCGACCGTGCCCGGCTTCGCCGAGGAGCTCGGCCGGCAGCTCGACCTGCCCTTCACGACGGCCGTGGTCGCCAACGCGTCCGACGCCGAGGCCGCCCGGGTCACGGTCGCCGCCGGCCTCGCCGTCGAGGAGCGCCCGGCCTAAGACCGGGGGGGCGAGCTCGCTCCCCGACGGCCTATCCCACGCAGATGATCGCCCTCGCCGCCTCCTTCGCCGCCCTGACCGGGGCGGCGCTCGGCTCCTTCCTCAACGTCGTGATCTGGCGGCTTCCGCGGGGCGAGAGCCTCGTCGCCCCACGCTCGGCGTGCCCGTCCTGCGCCACCCCGATCCGGGCCCGGGACAACGTGCCCGTCCTCTCGTGGCTGCTACTAGGCGGCCGCTGTCGCTCCTGCCACGACGCGATCTCGAGCCGCTATCCGCTCGTCGAGGCGCTGACCGCCCTGCTGCTCGTCGCCGTCGTGCTGGTCAAGGGAGCTGAGCCCGACGTCTGGCTGGCTCTCGCCTTCGCGGCCCTGCTCGTCCCGGTCGTCTTCATCGATTTCGACCACCGGATCATCCCCAATCCGCTGATGCTGCTCGGAGCGGTGGTCGCCCCCGCCATCCTGCTGGCCACCCAGCCCGAGCTGCTGGTCGAGCACTTGATCGCCGCGGCGGCCGCCGGAGGGTTCTTCCTTGCGGCTGCGATCGCCTACCCCGCCGGCATGGGCATGGGCGACGTGAAGTTGGCCGGGGTGATGGGGCTCTTTCTCGGTCGCGCCGTGGGCCCGGCGATCTTCGTAGCGATGATCGCGGGAACGCTCGTCGGGGCGGCGATCATCGCCCGCAAGGGAGCGGCGGAGGGACGCAAGACGGCGGTCCCCTTCGGGCCGTTCCTCGCGCTCGGTGGGCTCGTCGGGATCTTCGCGGGCGACGCGCTCGTCGAGCGCTACCTCGAGACCTTCGCCTGAGACCCGGCGCGCCCGCGGGCGCTCGCGATGGGTCTGGCTCAAGGGGCCACGAGCGCATGCCGATCACCGAGCAAGCATGAAGGCCGTCAACCTCCTCCCGCGTGACCTCAAGCCGACGGCCCGTCAGGCCGCCGCGCCGGCGGTCGCCATGGGGCCCGATACGGGCTCCCCTCGCGGGGCTTACGGCGTGCTCGGCGCGCTCGCGCTCGTCGTGATCGCCGTCGGCGTCCTGGTGCTGGCCGGGAACGGCGTCAAACAACGCGAGGCCGAGCTCGCCTCGGCCAAGTCCGAGCAGCAGGCCGTTGCCGCCGAAGCCGCCCGGCTTGCGACCTTCGGCGAGTTCCAGACGCTCGTCACCAACCGCGTCGCCACCGTTCGCTCGCTGGCCGCCTCTCGCTTCGACTGGGACCGGACGCTCCGGGACCTCTCCCGGGCGATCCCGTCGAACGTGACCCTCTCGAAGATCACGGGCACGGTCGCCCCTGGCGTCAGCGCCGGCGGTGTCACGAGCTCGAATCCTCTTCGCCCGGCGATCGCCAAGCCGGCTCTCGAGCTGATCGGGTGCACCACCGACCAGCGCGCCGTCGCCGACCTGTTGACCCGACTCCGGTTGCTGCAGGGGGCCACCCGTGTCTCGCTCTCGAAGTCCAATCGCGAGGACGCGGGCGCGGCTTCGACGGCGACCACGGCGACGACCGCGGCCGCGGCGTCGCCGAAGCCCGTCGGCTGTGGCCTTGGGAGGCCCGCGCAGTTTGACCTGGTTGTCTTCTTCGAGACGGCGACGGCGGCTCCGGCGGACGCCGACCCGGCGGTCGCGTCGGCCACACCCACCCCTTCCGCCACACCGGCGCCAGGCGCCAGCGCGACCGCCGCGCCGGATTCCACCCCCGCCGCCGGGGCCACGCC
>CALMNS010000706.1 GCA_937871635.1 uncultured Solirubrobacter sp. | reverse complement strand
CCCCCCGCCCCGCCGGCCCGGCCACCGGCACGGGGCTCGAGCCGGTCGCCGTCCCGGGCGGCGCCGTCGCCCTCGGGGCCGGGCCCGACGGCTTCGCCTACGACAACGAGCGCCCGCGGCACGTCGTGTCGCTCAAGCCGTTCCGGATCGGGCGCACCCCGGTGACCAACGCGTCGTTCCTGACCTTCTCCGAGGGCGGCGGCTATGAGCGGCGCGAGTGGTGGTCCGACGAGGGCTGGGCCTGGAAGGAGGAGTACGACATCACCGATCCGGCGGGGGCGACCCCGCTCCCGGCGCGCGACCCCGACGCGCCGGTGATGCACGTGTCCTGGTTCGAGGCCGACGCCTTCGCCCGCGCGCACCACGCGCGCCTCCCGACCGAAGCCGAGTGGGAGAGGGCGGCGACCTGGACCCAGGGCACCCCCGTGACGAGCAACCTCGACCTCGTCGCCGCCGGGCCCCAGCCCCCGCGGGTCGAGACGGCCGCCGACTGCGGCGCGCTCGGCCTCCTGGGCGACGTCTGGGAGTGGACGGCGAGCCCGTTCGGCGGCTACCCGGGCTTCATGGCCCACCCGTACCGCGAGTACTCCGAGGTCTTCTTCGGCGGCCCCTACCGGGTGCTGCGCGGGGGCTCGTGGGCGACCCGCGCCCGCGTGGCCACCCCGACGTTCCGCAACTGGGACCTGCCGCAGCGGCGCCAGATCTTCGCCGGCTTCCGTCTGGCCTGGGAGGCTTAAGCCCCACATGAGTCAGACCTCTGCCCGGAGCACCCTCGCCGACGACGTGCTCGACGGCCTCACCCGGCCGTTCAAGGAGCTTCCGCCCAAGTACTTCTACGACGAGCGCGGCTCGCGGCTCTTCGACGCCGTGTGCGAGCAGCCCGAGTACTACCCCACGCGCACGGAGCGGGCGATCCTCGAGGCCCACGCCGCCGAGATCGTGGCGGCGACGGGCGCCGCCGAGCTCGTCGAGCTCGGCTCGGGCACCGCCGCCAAGACGCGCGTCCTGCTCGACGCGATGCGCGACGCCGGGAGGCTGCAGCGCTACGTGGCCTTCGACGTCGACGAGACGGTCGTCCGCCGTTCGGTCGAGGCGCTCGAGCAGGAGTACCCGGGCGTCGAGATCGTCGGGGTCACCGGCGACTTCGAGGCCGACCTCGACCGGATCCCGCCGCCCGAGCCCGGCGCCGGACGGATCGTCGCCTTCCTGGGCGGGACGATCGGGAACTTCCTCCCCGGGGCGCGGCGCGCCTTCCTGCGTGGGCTCGGGACGACCCTCGGCCCCGGCGGCCACCTGCTGCTCGGGACGGACCGCGTGAAGGCGGTCGACGTCCTCGAAGCCGCCTACGACGACGCGGCGGGCGTCAGCGCGGCGTTCAACCGCAACGTCCTGCTGGTGATCAACCAGGAGCTCGACGCCGACTTCGACCCCGAGCTGTTCGACCACGTGGCCTTCTTCGATCCGCGGCACGAGTGGATCGAGATGCGCTTGCGCGCCCGCCGCGCCCACACCGTCCACGTGCGCGACCTCGGGCTGGACGTCGCCTTCGACCGCGGTGAGGAGATGCGGACGGAGATCTCCGCCAAGTTCACCCCCGCCCGGCTCGAAGCCGACCTCGACGCCGCCGGGCTCCGGCTCGCCGGGCTCTACAGCGACCCGGCGGAGTGCTTCGCGCTCTCCCTCAGCCGCGTCGCGCCACGCTGAGCCGACCGCCCGAGCGCTACCGTCCGGCCCATGCACGGCGTCCTCGCTGCCGCCCTCACCCCGATGCGCGGCGACGCGAGCATCGACCACCCCGCGTTCGCCGCGCACTGCCGGGCGCTGCTCGATGCCGGCTGCCATGGCCTCGCCGTCTTCGGGACCACCGGGG
>CALMNS010000705.1 GCA_937871635.1 uncultured Solirubrobacter sp. | reverse complement strand
CGAGGACCCGGCGTTCGGCGACTCGCTGTGGTTCACGCTGCGGGTCACCGCGCTCTCGACCCTCCTCTCGGCCGCGCTGGCGATCGGCGTCGCGGTCCTGCTGCGCGGCCGCGGCCTCGCCCTGCGGACGCTGGCCGCGCTGCCCCTGCCGGTCCCGCACCTGCTCGTCGCGATCCTCGCGGTGCTCTGGCTGGGCCCGGGCGGCCTGGCCGACCGGCTGCTGGGCGGCCTGCCGGTCAGCCTCGTGCGCGACGAGCTCGGGCTCGGGATCGTGCTCGTCTACGTCTACAAGGAGACGCCGTTCCTCGTGGTGCTCCTGCTCGCGGCGATGGGCCGCGGGCTCGAGGAGCGCACCGAGGCGGCCACCGTGCTCGGCGCCTCGCCCCTGCAGCGGGCGCGCTGGGTGCTGTGGCCGAGCGTCCGCGGGCCCCTCGTCGTCGGGGCGATCATCGTCGCCGCGTTCGTGCTCGGCGCCTTCGAGGTCCCGCTCACCGTCGGGCCCAACTACCCGCCGACGCTCGCCGCGTTCGCGTTCGAGGCGACGCAGGGCGACGTGCTGGCCGGCGAGGGCCAGGCGGCCGCGACGCTCCTGCTCACCGCGGCGGTGGCCATCGCGCTCGCCCTGGCGGCGGTGCGCTTCGCCCGGGACGTCGAGGGTGGCTAGGCTCGCGGCGGGGCTCGCGGCGGGGCTCGCCGCCGTCTTCTTCGCGGCCCCGCTCGCCGCCCTCGCCGTCCGCGCCTTCGCCGACACCTGGCGGGCGCCGGCCCTCCTGCCCCAGGCCTTCGGGCTGCGCGGGTTCGAGGCGGGATTCGGAAGCGGCGCGACCGGCGACGCGTTCGCCAACTCCGCCGCGGTGGGGGTGATCGTCACCCTGCTCGCCGTGGCCATCGGCTGGCCGGCGGCGCGGGTGCTCGGCGAGCGGCGCCTGCGTCGCCCCGGCCTCGTCTTCCTCGTCCTGGCCATGCCGCTGCTCGTCCCGCCCTACGCGACGGGCGCCGGCCTCGCCGAGTGGTTCATCCGGCTCGGGCTCATCGACTCGCTCGCCGGCCTGGTCCTCGCCCACCTGACCGCGGTCCTCCCCTACGTCGTCCTGATCCTGGTGGCCGGGTTCGGCGCCACGCTGTCCGAGCTCGAGGACATGGGCCGCTCGCTGGGGCTGAGCCCGCTGCGGCGGCTGCTCTGGGTGACGCTGCCGAGCGTCGGGCCGACGCTCGCCGCCGCGCTCGTCCTCGGGTTCCTGGTCTCCTGGAGCCAGTACGGTTCGAGCCTCGCGGTCGGGGGCGGGACGCCCATGGCCCCCCTCGTGCTGCTGCCCTTCGTCCGCCCGGACCCGCAGGTCGCCGCCGCCCTCTCCCTCGTCTACGTGCTGCCCGCCCTGCTCGCCCTCCTCGTCACCTCGCGCGCGGCGCGCTCGCCGTTGTGAGCGGGCTCGAGTGCCGCGGCCTGACCGTCTCGCCCGGGGCGGATCCCGTGCTGCGCGACCTCTCGCTCACCGTCCCGGCCGGGACGCTCACCGTCCTCGTCGGCCCCTCGGGCGCGGGCAAGACGACGCTCCTGCGGGCGGTCGCCGGCCTCGAGCGGCTCGCCGCCGGCGAGATCCACCTCGGCGGGCGGCGGCTCGACGGCGTGCCGCCCCACCGCCGCCGCATCGCGGTGGTCTTCCAGGAGCCGCGCCTCCTCCCGCACCTGAGC
>CALMNS010000704.1 GCA_937871635.1 uncultured Solirubrobacter sp. | reverse complement strand
GCCCTGGATCGCCACCCGGGCGCCCGCCAGGTCCGCTCCGGTGGCGCGGGCTGCGGCGTCGGCGGACTCCGCGACGCCGAAGCCGGTCACGCCCAGCTCGTCGTAGGGCAGGCCCCCGAGGGAGGCGGGCAGGCCGACGGCCCCGGCCCGGCCGCCGAGCTCGTCGGCGAGGATCGCGGCGTCGTCCTCGGTCAGGCCCATGTCCAGGCCGAAGACGTACTCGGCGGGGACCTCGTTGGACAGGGCGCGGGCGAAGGCGCGCAGCACGGCCTCCTTGTCGGCTCCGCGCGGGTCGCCGAGGATCCCGGCCTTGGCGCCGCCGTGGAACAGCCCGCTGGCCGCCCACTTCCACGTCATGGTCCGCGCCAGTCGGGCGACCTCGGCCACGGTCAGGTCAGGGGCCATCCGGGTGCCGCCCTTGCCCATCCCGCGGGCGGTGTTGTCGATGACGAGCACCCCGCGCATGCCGGTGCGCCGGTCGGAGACCACGACGACCTTCTCCGGGCCCCACTCATCGACGAGCTCCAGCACGTGTCCTCCTGACCGATCCGGGTCGCTCAGAGGAACTCGACGCCCTGCGCGAGGGGCAGCTCGGTGGAGTAGTTGACGGTGTTGGTGGTGCGGCGCATGTAGGACCGCCAGGCGTCGGAGCCGCTCTCGCGGCCGCCGCCGGTCTCCTTCTCCCCGCCGAACGCCCCGCCGATCTCGGCGCCGGAGGGGCCGATGTTGACGTTGGCGATGCCGCAGTCCGACCCGGTCGCCGAGAGGAACCTCTCGGCCTCGCGCACGTCGAGGGTGAAGATCGACGACGACAGGCCCTGGGCGACGTCGTTGTGCAGCGCCAGCGCCTCGTCGAAGTCCTCGTAGGTCAGGACGTGCAGCAGGGGGGCGAAGGTCTCGGTCTTGACGATGGCGGTCTGCGCCGGCATGTCGACGATCGCCGGTCGCACGTAGCACCCGCCGGCGGTGCCGGCACCGGTCTCGGTCTCCTGCGAGCCGCCCGTCACCAGCACGCCCCCGTCGGACCGGGCCTGCTCCACGGCGGCGGTGAACGCGCGCAGCGCGCCGTCGTCGATGAGCGGCCCGACCAGGGTGGAGGGCTCCAGCGGTGAGCCGATCGGCAGGCTCTCGTAGGCCGATCGCAGCCGGGCGAGCAGGTCGTCCTTGACGGAGGCGTGCACGATGACGCGGCGCAGGGACGTGCAGCGCTGACCGGCGGTGCCCACGGCGGAGAAGACGATGCCGCGCACCGCCAGGTCGAGGTCGGCGCTGGGGGCGACGATCGCCGCGTTGTTCCCGCCGAGCTCGAGCAGGGTGCGTCCCAGGCGGGCGGCCACCCGGGGGGCGACCTCCTTGCCCATCCGGGTCGAGCCGGTCGCCGAGAGCAGCGCGACGCGCGGGTCGTCGACCAGCGCCCGGCCGGTCGCGCGGTCGCCGAGGACGACCTGGGAG
>CALMNS010000703.1 GCA_937871635.1 uncultured Solirubrobacter sp. | reverse complement strand
GCCGCCGGCCGCGCCGAGCGCGCCGTCCTCGACGAGCGCTCCGACGACCTCGCCCGCTCGCTGCTCGCGCCGCTGAGCTCGCGACAGCGCGAGCAGCTCGTCGCGGCGATGGGCGAGGTGGAGCGGCTGCTGACCGCGGCGAGCGTGGAGATCGCCGCCGTCGACCCCGAGCACCCGGATGCGCGGTACTGCCTCGCGGAGTACGCCGCCGAGCTCAACCGGCGCTCGGAGCGCGGCTTCGACCCGTCGGTCGGCGCCACCGCGCTGCCGCACGAGCTCAGACCGCCCGCCGGGGAATTCCTCCTCGCCTCCCTGCAGGGTGAGGCGATCGGCTGCGGCGGCGTCAAGCACCACCCCGGAGCACCGACCGAGATCAAGCGCATGTGGATCGCCCCCGCGGCGCGCGGGCTCGGGCTCGGCCGCCGGCTCCTGGAGGAGCTCGAGGCGCGCGCCCTGCGCAGCGGTGCACGCGTCGCGCGCATCGAGACGAGCGCGGTGCTCACCGAGGCGCTCGCGCTCTACCGCGCGACCGGCTGGATCGAGGTGGCGCCGTTCAACGACGAGCCGTTCGCCGACCACTGGTTCGAGAAGGCGCTGACCTAGTGTCCCGATTCGGAAGTTCGGTGGCAGATCCGGTGGATGCCGGGGCGGGGCTGCCGGTGCACGGTGCCCGCATGCGGACTGGTGGTCCGGGTGCGGGCACCGGGGGCCGGCAGGCGCGTCCCGGCGCCGCCGGGTGCCATCGAAATTGCGAATCGGGGCACTAAGGCATAGTTCCCGCATGCCCGAGCCCATCTCCGAGGTCCTCCCCGGCGTCCTGCACTGGACGGCGTGGCATCCGAGCGCCGAGCTCGAGGCCCGCTCGCACTACCTCGTCGACGAGGGCATCCTGATCGATCCGATCGCCCCGCCCGAGGGCCTTGAGTGGTTCGACGGCAGGGGGATCCGCGAGATCCTGCTCACGAATCGCCACCACACGCGCTCGACGTTCGAGCTCCAGGACCGGTTCGGGGTGCCGATCCGGGCGCCCCGGACGGGGATGCACGACCTTCCCGCCGACCGGGTGCAGCCCTACGACTTCGGCGACGAGCTGAGCGCCGGGATCCGGCCGCACGCGATCTCCGAGACCTGGCCGGACGAGACGGCGCTCGAGATCCCCCGCCACCGCGCCGTCGCGATCGCCGACGGCGTCACCCACTACGACGGCTTCGGCTTCTTCCCCGACTCCCTGCTCGGCGACGACCCCGACGCGGAGAGGGCGCGACTGAGAGCGGGCTTCGCGCGCCTCGTGGCCGAGGTCGACTTCGACCATCTCCTGCTCGCCCACGGGACGCCGATCCTCGGCGACGGCCGCGAGCAGCTCCGCCGCTTCGCCGCCGGGTAGCGCGTCACCGGGGGCGAGCCCGTCACCGCCGAGGAATGCGGCGCCGCGGGACCCTGCCCCTACGGTCGCTCGTAGGAGAAGCCGATGCCCCGGAACGTCCCGGGGGAGTTGCAGGAGTAGAGCCGCGCGTCGATCCGGCAGCGGAAGCCGGAGGCGCGGTAGGCGCGCCCGCGGGCCCGCTTCGCCACCTGGCGGGCGATCCGGCAGGAGACCCGGTTGGCGAAGACGTACTTGGCGGTGCCACCGTTGACCGTCCGGACCGTCCCGCACTTGCCGGCGGCCTGGGCACGCGGGGCGTCCTCGGCGCCGGCCGCAGCGCCGGGTCCGAGGAGGAGGGCACCGACGGCGAGGGCGAGGATCGATCGACGCATCGGCGGGATGGTAAGGGACCGCGTGCTGGTCCACCTATGGACTAAGTTTGGTCCGGTGCCCGAC
>CALMNS010000702.1 GCA_937871635.1 uncultured Solirubrobacter sp. | reverse complement strand
ACTGGACACCGTCGGCCTGCCGGCGAGCGTGCTCGAGCGGCGTCCACGCGCGCTTTCGGGCGGGCAGCGCCAGCGCGTCAGCATCGCGCGTGCCCTCGCGCTCGAGCCGAGGCTGCTGGTCGCGGACGAGCCCGTGTCCTCCCTCGACGTCTCCGTGCAGGCGGCCATCCTGCAGCTGCTCAAGCGCCTGCAGCGCGAGCTGGGCCTGACGCTGATGCTGATCAGCCACGACCTCGCGGTGGTCCACCAGCTTTGCGATCGCGTAGTCGTGCTGCGCGACGGGGTCGTAGTGGAATCCGGACCCGTCGGCGAGCTGTTCGCCGCGCCGCAGGAGGACTACACGCGCGAGCTGCTGGCGGCAGCACCCGACCTGCCGCCGCTGGCCGCGTGACGCTCGTCGCGGACGCCCACAGCGACCTCCTCATCGAGCTCGCCCACGACGGCGGTCTGGATGCGTTCGCTCGCCGCTGGCAGGGGCCGCTGTGCCGCGGCGCGGTCACGTTGCAGGTGTGCGCGATCTTCGTCGAGGAGACGCTGGCCGCCGGCGCGGGGCTGCGCGAGGCGCTCTGCCTCGCGCACGCCTTCGAGACCGCCACGCGCACCGACGGGGCGTTCGGGGTCGAGCGCGTCGGGGACCTCGCCGGCTGCGGCGGCGGGCGGACCGGGCTGATGCTCTCCGTCGAGGGCGCCGGTTGGCTGGCCGACGACGCCTGGCTGCTCGATGTCCTCGTGAGGCTCGGGGTGCGAATGCTTGCCCCCACCTACAACGAGCTCAACGGGCTCGGCGGCGGGTGCCTGACGGCGGACGGCCTGAGCCGAGCCGGCCGAGACCTGGTGGCGCGGCTTCCGAGCGTCGGCGTCCTGCTCGACCTCGCCCACGCCTCTCGCAGGACGTTCTTCGACGCGCTCGACCTCGTCCCCACCGCGATCGTCAGCCACGCGGCCTGCCGTGCGCTATACGACCACCCGCGCAACCTCGACGACGCGCAGCTTCGGGCGCTGCGGGACTGCGGCGGCGTGCTGGGCATCATGCCGCATCCGCTGGTCCTCGACCCAGACCCCGCTCAGGCGACGGTGAGCCGGGTCGCGGAGCACTGCGAGCACGTCGCCGAGGTCGCCGGCGTCGCCCACGTGGCCCTGGGAGGCGACTTCCTGCGCCAGATCGCGCGAGCGCTCGGCTGGGCCGATGAGGTGGTGGTCCCCGGCATCACCATGGACGCCGCCGTCGACGGGCTTGCCGGCCCCGACGACTACGGGGCGCTGCTCGCCTGCCTGCGCCAGCGCGGATGGGGCGAGGCGGACCTCGCGGCGCTCGCCGGCGGCAACCTGCGGCGCGTCCTGACCCGCACGCTACCGCGTTGATTCGTGCTGCAACAGGCGGGCCTCGAGATCGGCGAGGAGGCGAGCGTCATGGTCTCCGAGGTCCAGGCCGCACGCCTCCTGGATGCGCTTGAGGCGGTACCGCAGGGTGTTCGGGTGCACGCCGCGCGCAACCGCCGCGGCGCGGATGTCCCCGTGGGCGGCAAGGAAGGCCTGCAGCGTGGCGACCAGCTCCTCGTCCACCTGTGCCAGGCGAGCCACCGGGCCGCCGGTGAAGCCGGGCAGCTTGACGAGGAAGCCGAGGACGTCGAGCAGCTGGATCTGAGCGCGCAGGTCGTCGGCGTGGCCAATGCGTTCTGTCCCGCGACTCAGCACCTCGAGCACCCGCTCAGCCGAACGCCGTGAGCTGGGGATGTCGGCGACTGTCGCGGCCGAGGCGCCAAGGGCGGCCGTCAGACGCACCCCGGTCCGCCGCTGCACGCGCTCCTGCACGGTCGTCGCGAACGAGGCCAGGGCATCCGGACGGACGATCGGAAGGAGCGCCCAGTAGCGCTCGCCGAGGACCGTGCAGATCGTGTCAGCGTCGAGGTCCTCCGCGTAGAGCGACACGATCGAGAGGATGCGTGCGGGATCCCCTTCCCACGCCGCTTCAGGGGCGAAGGCGGCGACCGTGAACGGGCCGCGGGACCGCAGCGCAAGCGTGTGGCCCGACGGGATCCGACCCTCGAACAGCTCGCGCATCGAGGTCGCACGGGCGCGGCGGCGGATGTCCTCGGCGGCCCGATGGGCGATCATGTGGACGGCGGCCAGGCCGGCGAAGCGCTCGAGCTCCGCTCCGGCGGTGTCGCTCGTGACTCCGTCGGTCTCGAGCAGCCAGAGCGAGCCAAGCAGCTCGCCGCCGGCCCGGACCGGCGCCACGATGCGGGCGCCGGCGTGGCCGAGTTGGACGCGAAACGCCGCATCCGAGCTGCGCAGGCGCTGGGTGATTCCAGCGCCCTCGAGCCGCGCGCGCCACTCCTTGGGCGGGATGCGGCCGAGGATCGTCAAGCGCCGCGCCTCGTCGACCGGATGGTCGAGGTTCGCGTACGCGAGCAGCCGCCAGCGCGGGTCCTCGATGGTGACCGGCGCACCGGTGGCCTCGGCGATCGCATCAGCGAGCGCGAAGAGGTCGCTGCCCACCTCGTAGATCCCCGCCGGCGCCAGGCTCGGGGTCATTGCCACGTGAACGAGCTGCAGCAACTGCTCCCAGCGCATGTCGGCGGGACTGGCGACGACGCCGAGCCCGAGCCGGCAGCACCGATCGCGCAGGCCCGCGGAGAGGCGCCCGTCCGCCGACCGGAAGACGATGGCGACCGCACACGCGGCTGCGGCGCGGTCGGCCAGGGTCAGTGCGGTCTCGTCGTCGTGGGCGGTTGAGACGGCGAGGACCAGGCTGCCCGCACGCGGCGAGGCCGCGTCGTCGGCGTCGAGGATGATCACCTCTTCGAGCGTCGCGTCCCGCTTCGCGGGAGGCTCGACCAGGCGCAGCGCGTCGATGCTCGTGACCAGGTCGGCGAGGGTCGCCACGGTCCTGCGAAGGCTACGGGGTCGGCTGGCCAGTTGTCTAACTCAGACCGGCGGAACTTGGATCATCACACTACGGACCGGACCGCGCGGGAGGCCAGGATCGTACCGGTGACGTTGGGACGGGAGGTGACCCTCGAGGACAAGTACGAGCAGTCCGCCGGCGAGGTGTACCTGAGTGGCGTGCAGGCGCTCGTCCGGATGATCCTCGACCAGATCCGCGCGGATCGCGCCGCCGGCCTCCGCACCGGGACGATGGTCTCGGGCTACCAGGGCTCGCCGCTCGGCGGGCTCGACCTCGAGCTGGGCCGCGTCCGCGCCCGCCACGCGGACCTGGACATCCACTTCCAGCCCGGGCTCAACGAGGAGCTCGGCGCGACGGCGGTATGGGGATCGCAACTGGTGCCCTCCCAGCCGCAGGCCACCGTCGACGGCGTCGTCGGTTGGTGGTACGGGAAGGCACCGGGCGTCGACCGCTCCGCCGACGCGCTGCGCCACGGCAACTTCGTCGGTGCCGGTCCGCGCGGCGGGCTCGTCGCTCTCGTCGGCGAGGACCCGCAGTCCAAGTCCTCGACGCTGCCCAGCGCCACCGAGGGGCTCCTCGCGTCGTTGGGCATGCCGGTCCTCTTCCCGGGCTCCGTGCAGGAGGCGCTCGACCTCGGTCGGCACGCGGTCGCGCTCTCGCGCGCCTCGGGGCTGTGGGCGACGTTGAAGATGGTCACGAGCGTCGCCGACGCGACCGCGACGGCTTCCGTCGGGCTCGACCGGGTGGAGCCGGTCATGCCCCGGGGCGGGTACGTCCATCGCCCGAGCGGGTCGCTCCTCGCGCCGGACTCGATCGAGATGGAGGCCAGCCTGCACGGACCCCGGCTGGCGCTCGCCCGCGCCTACGGGCGCGACAATCACCTCAACCGGATCCGGATGGAAAGCCCGGACGCACGGCTGGGTATCGTCGCCGCCGGCTCCGTCTACCACGACCTGCGTGAAGCGCTGCACACCCTCGGGGTCGAGGACGGCGTCCGCGTCCTGCAGGTGCAGATGCTGTGGCCGCTCGAGCCGACCGCCGTCCGCGACTTCGCCCGCGGGCTCGACGAGATCGTCGTGCTCGAGGAGAAGGGGCCGTTCCTGGCGACCGCGGTCCGCGAGGCGCTCTACGACCTGGCGGTCCGGCCGCCCGTGCACGGGTCCTTCGAGTCGACGCTCGATCCCGATGCGATCGCCCGGACCGTGGGTCCCTACTTGGCCGAGCGGCCGTCCGTGCAGGCGCGCTTGGACCTGCTCGCCGCCCTCGCCCCGACCGCATCCGCCCTCGGACCGGTGCGCACGCCGTTCTTCTGCTCGGGCTGCCCGCACAACCGCTCGACGGACGCGCCGGACGACGCGGAGGTGGGCCTCGGCATCGGCTGTCACACCATGGTCCTGGTCAATCAGGCCGGCAAGGGCCAGGTGACCGGGCTGACGCAGATGGGCGGCGAAGGGACGCAGTGGATCGGGCAGGCGCCGTTCACGAAGACGGGGCACCTGTTTCAGAACCTCGGCGACGGGACCTTCCACCACTCGGGCTCGCTCGCCGTCCGCGCGGCGGTCGCGGCCGGCGTCAACATCACCTACAAGCTCCTCTACAACCGCGCCGTGGCGATGACGGGCGGCCAAGACGTCGAGGGCGTGATGACGGTCGACGAGCTGATCCGCTGGTTCGAGCTCGAGGGCGTCAAGCGGGTGGAGGTCACGACGGGCGACACGGGTCCGGCCGAGCTCATGCGGCTCCAGCGCGAGCTGGCCAAGGAGTCCGGCGTCACGGTCCTCATCCATGACCAGATGTGCGCGGCGGAGAAGCGGCGCGCGGTCAAGCGCGGTCGGTTGCCTAAGCCGAGCGTGCGGATCGCCATCAACGAGCGCGTCTGCGAGGGCTGCGGCGACTGCGGTGCGAAGTCCAAGTGCCTGTCGGTGCTTCCGAAGCAGACGGAGTTCGGGCGCAGGACCCAGATCCACCAGCCGTCGTGCAACAGCGACCTCTCCTGCCTCGAGGGCGACTGCCCGTCGTTCCTCGAGGTGATCCCAGGCGAGCGGTCGGCGCACCGCTTGCCCGAGCCGCCCGGACTGCCCGAGCCCGTCATCGCGCCGGGGGGCCGGACCATCCGCATGATGGGCATCGGCGGCACCGGCGTGGTGACGATGGCCCAGATCGTGGGCATGGCCGCGCTGCTGGACGGCAAGCAGGTCCGCGGCCTCGATCAGACCGGCCTCGCCCAGAAGGGCGGTCCCGTCGTGTCGGACCTGCGCATTCTCGACGCGGACGCCGGCACGGAGCGAACCAACCGGCAGGTCGCCGGCGGCGTGGACGCCTACCTGGGCTTCGACCTGCTCGGCGCCGCCGCGCCCGCCAACCTCTTCACCGCCGACCCGGAGCGCACGGTGGCG
This sequence comes from uncultured Solirubrobacter sp., assembly GCA_937871635.1. Taxonomy (GTDB): domain Bacteria; phylum Actinomycetota; class Thermoleophilia; order Solirubrobacterales; family Solirubrobacteraceae; genus JACCYI01. The sequence continues at coordinate 2,954 of CALMNS010000702.1, read as the reverse complement.
GTGGTGTCCACGCACCGCACGCCGACCGGATCGATGGTCGTCGACCCGACCATCGAGTTCGCGGCGCTGACGGATTCGCTCGACGTCATCGACCGCCACGTCCGCGAGGCGGAGTACTTCGACGCCCAGGCCCTCGCCGAAAGCCTCTTCAGAGACGACATGCCCGCCAACTCCCTTCTGCTCGGCGCCGCCTGGCAGCGGGGCCTGATCCCTCTCTCGCTGGAGGCGCTCGAAGCGGCGATCCGGATCAACGGCGCCGCCGTCGACAAGACGCTGGCCGCGTTCGCCTGGGGCCGGGCCGTGGTGGCAGCACCCGGCGCGGTGGAGGCCGCCACCCGCGTCGAGCTCCCCGAGCCCTCCATCTCCGAGGCGGCTCGCTCGCTCGCGGCCGGGCTCGGAGGTGGCTTGGGCGCACTCGTGGCGCGTCGAGCGCAGGAACTGATCGCCTACCAGTCCGAGGACTACGCGGCCGGCTATGCCGACTTCGTGCGCTGCGTCGCCGCGGTCGACCCGAGCACGGCCATGACGGAGTCGGTCGCTCGCCATCTGTTCAAGGTGATGGCGTACAAGGACGAGTACGAGGTGGCACGCCTGCACCTGGACGTGACCGAGCGGGCGCGGCTCGCGGCCGAGTTCGGCGACGGTGCTCGGATCGCCTACAAGCTCCATCCGCCGGTGCTTCGCGCGCTCGGCATGGAGCGCAAGATCACGCTCGGTCCCAAGACCGGGGCCACCACCTTCCGCGTCCTGCGCGGGATGAAGCGCCTGCGCGGCACGGCGTTCGATCCCTTCGCCCGGGCGGAGGTCCGCCGCGTCGAGCGCGCACTGCCGGACGAGTACCGCGCGCTCGTCGAGCAGGCGATCAAGCGGATCGGCACCGCGGACTATGAGCTGCTCGTCGAGCTCTGCGACACGCCCGACCTCGTGCGCGGCTACGAGGACATAAAGCTCGCCGGCGTTGAGCGGTTCCGCGCCCGCGCGCAGGAGCTGCTCGCCCGGCTCGATGCACCGACCCCCCTGCTCGTCGTCCAGCGGCCGCCTTCGTAGCCATGGCCGGTGCTCCAAGCACCGACCGCGGTCGTTGGAGCATCACACCGACCGCGAGCGCCTCGACGCTGGCAAGCTGACCCGTATGGCCATCGAGACCCGCACCCGAGCCCCCCGAACGTCGCCGTTGTCCGTAGGGGTCGTGGGCGGAGGGGTGGTCGGCTTGGCGACGGCTTGGTCGCTCGCGCGGCGCGGCGTCCGGGTCACCGTCATCGAGCGCGACCGCTGCGGCGGCGCCACGTCGGCAGGCAACGCCGGCTGGGTCACGCCCGGGCTCTCGCATCCGGTGCCCGCGCCCGGCGTGCTCCTCCAGTCCCTGCGCTGGATGCTCGATCCCGAGAGCCCGTTCCTCATCCGGCCGCGGCTCGATCCTCGCCTCGCCGAGTGGGGGCTGCTCTTCGCGCGCGCGTGCAGGCGCGCCAACCACCGCGCCGGCCTCGAGGCGACGTACGCGCTGGCGCGCTCTGCGACGGAGGCGTACGACCTCATGGCCGCGGATGGCGTCGCCTTCGAGTCCCACTCCGACGGCCTGCTCTACCTCGTCTGCGACGCCGGCCATCTGGACGACTACGCCCGCGCCTATGACGAGATGGCGAGGCTCGGCTTCGACGGCCGGGTGCAGCTCCTCGACCGTGACGAGCTGACTCGGCTCGAGCCGTCCGTGGGCACAGCCGTACGAGGCGGGCTGCTGGCGGGCGCCGAGCGGCACGTGCGGCCCGAGACGGTGTGCTCCGGGCTCGTGGACTGGCTGCGCGACGCCGGTGCGAACGTCGAGGAGCAGGCCGCGGTCAAGGCGCTCGTCCCCACCGGGGATGGCTGGTCGGTACGCACGGGCAGCGGCTCCATGTACTTCGACCACGTCGTCCTGGCCGCTGGAGCGTGGACCACTCAGCTGGCGCGTTCGGTGGGCGTGCGGCTGCCGATGGAGGCGGCCAAGGGCTACAGCGTCACCGTCCCCACGGCGGGTGAGGGACCCTCGCGTCCGCTGTACCTGACCGAAGCCAAGACCGCCGCCAGCCCGTTCGACGGGGCCCTCCGTCTGGCTGGCACCCTGGAGCTCGCTGGCCTCGACCTGTCCGTGAACCGCCGCCGCCTCGAAGCGGTCGTTCGTGCGGCTGGTCGCTACGTCGACGGCCTACGGGCCTCCGCGACGGACTCCGCATGGGCGGGCCTGCGCCCCATGCCGGCCGACGGCTTGCCCGTCGTCGGCGCGGTCGCATCCCGTCCGGGCCTGTCGCTCGCCACCGGGCACAACCTGCTCGGCGTCACCTTGGCCCCGGCCACGGGGGAGGCGCTCGCGCGGTCGATCGTCGACGGCCACGACGGTCCGGAGCTGGCGGGCTTGAGCCCGGACCGGTTCGTCCGACGACGTCACCGCGTCGAACGGCGCCGGCCCGCGTCGGTCGCCGCCTGAGCCATGAAGCGGGTGACGTCGCCCGAGCTCGCCGCCACCGGCGGCCTGTTCTCGCACGCGGTGGCTGCTTCGGGCCTCTGCATGACCAGCGGCATGCTCGGGATGGGCGCCGACGGCGGCGTGGTGAGCGGCTTCGAGCCCCAGGCGGAGCTGGCGCTGAGGAACGCCCTGACCGCGCTGGAGGCGGCGGGCGCCGGAGTCGCGGATGTCGTCTTCGTCCAGGTCCTGCTCGCGGACATCGACGACTGGCCCGCCTTCAACGGAGTCTGGCAACGGGTGTTCGCCCCGGACGCGATGCCCGCACGGATGGCGTATCAGGTGGCCGCGCTCCCGCTCGGCGCCCGGGTCGAGGTGCAAGCCACTGCGGTCACCGCAAGCTGAGTTCCGTCCGACCACGTTCGAGGTCAGCACTCGTGGGCCGTGGTCACGTAGAGGCGCTGGTCGGGAAGCCGGCGCACCCGCCGGCGCCGCGGGGGCCCGAAGCCGGCGGCCG
>CALMNS010000701.1 GCA_937871635.1 uncultured Solirubrobacter sp. | reverse complement strand
GTCCAGCCCACGCGCCGCGGCAGGCGCTGGGTGCCGCCGCCGCCCGGGATGAGGCCGAGCGTGACCTCCGGGACGCCGAAGCGCGCCCGCGGATACGCCACGATCAGGTCGCAGGTCAGCGCGAGCTCGAGGCCGCCGCCGACGGCGTTGGCCGCCACGGCCGCCACCACGGGGACCGGGAGCCCGCGCCAGGCCTCGAAGACGGGGCGGGTGAGCGCGACGTGGGCCTCCATCTCCGGCGTCCCCAGGGCGTGCACGAGCGTGCGCAGGTCCGCCCCGGCGAGGAACGCCTTGTCCCCGGCGCCCGTGAGGACCACCGCGCGGACGTCGTCGCGCCCGGCGAGGTCGCGCGCCGCGGCACCAAGCGCTTCGAGCGTCGGGTCGTCGAGCGCGTTGACCGGCGGATTGACGACCGTGACCGTCGCGACGCCGTCCGCGACGTCGACGGCGACGCTCACGCGTCCTCGCCCCGGTAGCGCACGCCGCGGCCAGACTTGCGGCCGAGGTGGCCGGCCGCGACCAGGGCGCGCAGGTTCTGCGGCGCCAGGAAGCGGTCGCCGTACTGGTCGCGCATATTCTCCGCGACCTTCAGCGTGGTGTCCAGGCCCGAGAAGTCCATGGTGTCGAGCGGTCCCATGGCGTGGTTGAACGCCTTCTCGCACGCGAGGTCCACGTCGCCGGGTTCCGCGATGCCCTCCTCGACGATCCGCATCGACTCGAGCATCAGGGCGACGATCAGCCGGGAGGTGATGAAGCCCGGGGTGTCCTTGCGACAGACGACCGTGCGCTTGCCGTAGCGCTCGGCGAGTGCCAGCGTGGCGGCGAGCGTCTCGTCGGAGGTCTCGACGCCGCGCACCACCTCGATGAGGTCCATCAACGGCGGCGGGTTGAACCAGTGCGAGCCGATCACCCGGTCGGGGCGCGACGTCGCCGCCGCCAGCCGCGAGATCGAGAACTGCGAGGTGTTGGAGGCGAGGATGACGTCCTCGCGGCAGGCCTCGTCGAGGCGCCGCAGGACACCGGACTTGACCTCCAGGTCCTCGACCACCGTCTCGACGGCGTGGTCGGCGCCCGCCGCGGCGGCCTCCAGGTCGGTGCTGAAGGCGATGCGCGAGCGCGCGGCGTCGGCCGCCTCCTGGCTCAGCCGCTCCGAGCGCACGAACCGCGCCAGGCTGCGCTCGATGCGCTCCCGCGCACGGTCCAGGGCGTCCTGGGCGACGTCGACCACCGTCACCCGCAGGCCGGACTGGGCGACGACCTGCGCGATGCCGTTGCCCATCACGCCGCCGCCGACGACCACGACGTCCTCGATGCCATCCGCGCTCATGCCCGGTCGGCGGTGCTGGCGGACTCCCACTTCCCGCCGACGGCGACGTACGGCCGGGCGACCTCGACGAGCGTGCCGTGGGCCGAGTCGGGGAGCACCCAGGTCCAGCGCTGCCACGGCATGGTGGGGTCGCTCGACACCTCGCCAGTGGTGCTGAGGCCCGCCTCGGCGAGGCGGCGCGAGGTCGCCTCGGGATCGTCGGTCGTGAAGCAGAGGTGGTGCACGTGCTCGCCGTGCTTGGCGAGGCGCCGGCCGAGCGGGCTGTCGGGATCGGGCTCCATGAGCTGGATCTCCGCGCCGCCGGGATTGACGAAGGTGGCCCAGCGCATCCGGTCCTCGCCGCCCTCGAAGGCGTCGTAGCGCACGATGCGCTCCTCGACCTGCGCGGGGTCGAGGATCTGCAGCAGCTTCGTCCAGTCCTCGATGGCCCGGTCGAGGTCCCCGACCAGCAGGCAGACGTGGGCAAAGGGCCCGCTCGGCATCGCAGCGCTCCTCTCGGTGATGGCGTCCGCCCGGCGGCGGGAGGCAAGCCTATCCACCAACCGTTGGTTTGCAATCGCCGGAGCGGGCCCTGTACCGCGCCACCTCCCCGCCGCCTGGCGGACGACATCCAGCTCGCGCGATACACCACCGACCAAGCGATTGGTGTAGAAAGCCGTGGCCGTGGGCAGGATGGCGTCGACGCGCCGGGGCATCGGCTTCACTGCCGGGCTGCGCCCCGTCTCCGCCATGCGCTCCCTCCCCGTCCCACCGGACCACACCGCCCCGATCGGGTCCGCTCGATGAGCGCTCAGCCCGGGCGCCGGCTGGCGGAGCCGGGCGTCGGCCCGGAGCCGGGGGGCGGGCGCCGGGTCGACATCGAGGAGACCTACGTCGCGTGGCCCGGCTTCCGGCTGTTCGTCCGCGAGCAGGGCGAGGGCCACCCCCTGCTGATGGTCAACGGCCTGGGGGGAAACGTCGAGATGTGGGGCCCGGCGGAGCGCGTCCTCGCCCGGCGCTCACGGACGATCGTCTTCGACGCCCCGGGCATGGGCCGCTCGCGCAAGAGCCCGGTGGCGCTCCCGCTGCCCGTGGTCGCGCGGGTGCTGCGCCGCCTGCTCGACGAGCTCGGCTACGAGCGCGTGGACGTCGTCGGCTACTCGCTGGGCGGCGTCATGGCCCAGCAGTTCGCCCACTGCGCGCCCGACCGGGTGCGCCGCCTGGCGCTGGTCGGCACGAGCTGCGGCTGGGGCGGCGCGCCGCCCGACGCGACTTCGCTCGCGTTGATCTCGACGCCGCTGCGCTACCTCTCGCCGACCGTCTACAAGGCCACCAGCCATCTGCTCGACGGCGGGGACCGCTTCCGCGACCCGGACCTCAAGCGGGCCCAGGCCCAGGCTCGCAGCAGCCATCCGCCGTCGGTGATCGGCTACGCGCAGCAGTTCCTGCAGGGCTCGACGTGGTCGAGCCTGCACTGGTCGGCGAGCCTGAAGACGCCGACGCTCGTCGTCTCGGGCGAGCGCGACCGGCTCGTGCCGCCCGCCAACGGGCTCCTGCTCGCGCACCGCCTCCCCAACAGCCGCCTGCACCGCCTCCCGGGCGAGGGGCACCTGATGCTGTTCGACCCGCGCAGCGCTGCGCTGCCACTGCTGTCGGACTTCTTCTCGAGCGCGGATGTCGCGACCTCGGCGGCGTGGAGGTCGGGGGAGGAGGTCGACGATCCGGCGCTCGTGGAAGCCGCGCTGCGCGAGACCTCGGGGGCCCAGCCGGCCAAGGCGTTCAGCCGCCTCTACCGGGCCTGGGTCGGCACGCCCTTCGTTCGCGGCGTCTTCGGCGGCTGAGCCGGGCGCGCCGACCGGCGTCTGCGCGCCACGTGCCGCGCAGCTGGCACCTGTCCACCAAACGATCGGTAGAGAACCGCGATAAGCTCAACCGATGGAGCGGGCCATCTTCGAGGACGAGCACAAGGCGTTCCGCGAGTCCGTACGCGGGTTCATCACCACCGAGGCGCTGCCGCACACAGAGGAGTGGGAGGCGGCGGGCATGGTCGACCGCGGCTTCTGGCGGCGAGCCGCCGACCACGGGTTCGTGGCGTTCGAGGCGCCGGAGGACTGCGGCGGCCTGGGGATCCACGACTTCCGCTTCAACGCGGTGGTCACCGAGGAGGTGGCCTACGCGGGGGCCGTCGGGGACAACTTCTCGCTGCAGAACGACATCATCGTCCCGTACCTGCTCGAGTACACCGACGAAGCGCAGCAGCAGCGCTGGCTGCCCGGCGTGGTCCGCGGCGAGCTCGTCTTCGCGATCGCCATGACCGAGCCGGGCGCCGGGTCGGATCTGCGTGCGATGAGCGCCAGCGCCCGGCGCGACGGCGACGAGTACGTGCTCGACGGCTCCAAGACGTTCGTCACGAGCGGCATCCAGGCCGAGCTCGTCATCGTCGCTGCCCGCACCTCCCAGGGCGGCGGTCGCGAGGGGTTCAGCCTCCTCGTCGTCGAGGAGGGCATGGACGGCTTCGAGCGCGGGCGCAAGCTCGACAAGGTCGGCCGGCGCGCCCAGGACACGGCCGAGCTGTTCTTCAACGGTGTCCGCGTCCCGGCCGAGAACCGCCTAGGGGAGGAGGGGAAGGGCCTCGAGTACCTCATCTCCAAGCTCCCCCGGGAGCGCCTCTCGATCGCCGTCGCCGCCGTCGCCGCCGCCGAGCATGCGCTCGACCTCACGCTCGAGTATGTGCGGGAGCGACACGTGTTCGGTCAGCCGGTCGGGTCCTTCCAGCACAACCGCTTCACGCTCGCCGATCTCAGCACCCAGACGGCCGCGGCCCGCGCGTACGTCGACGCCTGCATCCTCGCGCTCAACGCCGGCCGGCTGTCGGCCGCCGAGGCCGCCGGCGCCAAGGCGCTGACCACCGACCTGCAGTTCCAGGTTCTCGACCACTGCCTGCAGCTCTACGGCGGATACGGCTACATGAACGAGTACGCGATCTCCCGGCTGTGGCGCGACGCCCGCGTCCAGCGCATCTACGGCGGGACCAACGAGGTCATGCGGGAGATCGTCGGACGCTCACTCGGACTCTGACCCGGACGGGGAGCGGCTTGACCATCAACCGATCGCTTGGTAGAAACGCCGGGGCGGGCACTGCGGCTTCCGGGCGGTGGACGCCCATTCGCGCACTCCTGAGGAGACGGCCATGACGAGGACCGAGGGCGAGCTGTCCGTCGATCTGCTGGCGCCAGAGGTCAACGAGGATCCCTACCCGTACCTCGCCGCCCTGCGCGAGCAGGATCCGGTCCACTGGAGCGAGCGCCATCGCGGCTGGATCATCACCCGCTACGACGACTGCTCGGCGGCGCTGATGGACTACAAGCGGCTGTCGTCGGACCGGGTGCGCCCGTTGCTGGAGGCCATGTCGGCCGAGCGGCGGGCGAAGGCCGGGCCCGTGTACGAGATGATGACCGGCTGGATGGTGGTCAGCGACCCGCCCGAGCACCGGCGCCTGCGCGGGCTGGCCGCCAGCGCGTTCAACCCGAAGCGGGTGGCGTCGATGGAGGCGGAGATCCAGGGGCTGGTCGACGAGCTCCTCGACGCGTTCATCGCCGAGCGGCACGAGGACCTCATCGCCCACTTCACGTACCCGCTGCCGGCCACGGTCATCGCCAGGCTCATCGGGGCGCCCGCCGAGGACACCTCGCGCTTCCGCGACTGGTCGCTGGCGCTCGCGCACGTGGCCTTCGGCGCGGGCGGCGAGGAGCGCGAGGATCGCCACGAGCACGCGATGCACGGGCTCGAGCAGATGCTCGACTACTTCGGCGGGCTGATGGAGCTGCGCCGGGAGGACCCCGGAGAGGACATGATCAGCGACCTGCTCAAGGGCGATGACAAGTGGGGGCGGCTCGACGACGACGAGATCAAGGGCATGTGCGCCCTCATGCTCTTCGCCGGGCATGAGACCACGACGAGCACCATCGCCTCCGCCGTCCTCACCCTCCTCCAGCACCCCGACCAGCTCGAGCTGCTGCGCTCGGACCCCGACGGCCTCGCGGGCGGCGCCGTCGAGGAGGCGCTGCGCTTCGAGGGCGCGATCAAGATCCTGCACCGCTGGACGATCGCCGACTTCGAGCTGCGCGGTCGCGCGATCAGGACGGGCGACCGCGTGTACGTCGCGCCGGCGGCCGCCAACCGCGACCCGGAGAAGTTCCCGGACCCTGACCGGGTCGACATCACCCGCACCCCGAACCCGCACGTCGCCTTCGGCAAGGGCGTGCACGCCTGCATCGGCGCCCAGCTCGCGCGCTTGGAGATGCGCTTGGCGCTGGCGAGCCTCGTCAAGCGCCTGCCGGGCCTGCGCTTCGCGGAGCCGGAGCCGGAGCTGCGCTGGGCGCCGAGCCTCGCCGCCCGCGGGCTCGAGGAGCTGCGGATCGCCCACGACGCGCAGTAGGTGGGATGCCCGACGAGGTCAGGATCGCCGTCGTGGGCTCCGGCCCGGCGGGCTTCTACGCCGCCGGGCACCTGCTGACCGGCGCCGGCGACCGCGAGGTGTCCATCGACATGCTCGACCGGCTCCCGACGCCCTGGGGCCTCGTGCGCTCCGGCGTGGCGCCGGACCACCCGAAGATCAAGTCCGTCACGCGGATCTTCGAGAAGACCGCGGCGCACGCGCGCTTCCGCTTCTTCGGCGGCGTGGAGTTCGGCCGCGACGTCACCCGCGAGGAGCTGGCCGCCCGCTATCACGCCGTGGTCTACGCGACCGGCACGGCGGCCGACCGCCCCATGGGCATCCCCGGCGAGCAGCTGGCCGGCAGCTGGCCGGCGACCGACTTCGTCGGTTGGTACAACGCCCATCCCGACTACGCCGACCTCGACTTCGACTTCTCGACGGAGCGCGCCGTGATCGTCGGCAACGGCAACGTCGCCCTCGACGTCGCGCGCATGCTCGTCCTCCCCGAGGCGGAGCTCAGCATCACCGACACCGCCGACCACGCCATCGAGGTGCTGCGGGAGAGCGCCATCCGCGAGGTGGTGGTGCTCGGCCGCCGCGGCCCGGCCCAGGCGGCGTTCACGAACCCGGAGCTGCGGGAGCTCGGAGAGCTCGCGGACGTCGACGTCGTCGTGGACGCCGAGGAGCTCGAGCACGCGCTCCGGACCCCGGATCCGGGCGTCGAGCCAACGGCCCGTCGCAACGTCGAGATCCTGCGCGGCTACGCCGCCCGCGAGCCCACCGGGGCCTTCAAGCGCATCGTGCTGCAGTTCCTGCGCTCGCCGGTCGAGCTGCTCGGCGTGGACCGCGTCGAGGCGGTGCGGACCGTGCGCAACGAGCTGGTCGCCGGCGCCGACGGGCGCCTGCGCGCCCGGGCGACCGAGATCGAGGAGACGCTCCAGGCCGGGCTCGTGCTGCGCGCGATCGGCTACCGCGGCGTCCCGCTCCCGGGAGTGCCGTTCGACGACTCCCGCGGCACGATCGCCAACCAGCACGGCCGCGTGCATGACGCGGCGGGGCCCTGCCCGGGCGAGTACGTCGTCGGCTGGATCAAGCGCGGCCCCTCGGGCGTGATCGGCACGAACAAGAAGGACGCGCAGGAGACGGTGAACTGCGTCCTCGAGGACATCGAGGCCGGGCGGGTCCTTGAGCCGCACCCCGGGCTGCCCGACCTCGGGACCCTGCTGGCCGCGCGGCATCCGGGCGTCGTCGACTACGAGGGGTGGAAGCGGATCGACCGCCACGAGCAAGGACGTGGGCAGCCGGCCGGACGGCCCCGGGTGAAGCTCACGCGGCTCGGCGAGATGGTCCAGGTCGCGGCAACCAACGGAGGGGAGGACTGATGGCCAAGGTCGACGTGGCGGTGATCGGCGCCGGCGCCGCGGGCCTCACCGCGGCGGCGCTGCTGGCGAAGGAGGGCCGCAAGGTCAGCGTCATCGAGGCGAGCCGTTGGCTGGGCGGCCGCGGCATGGCGGTCCCCGACGAGGGGTTCAAGCTCAGTCTCGGCGGCCACCTCCTCGAGGATTCGGGCAGCGGCATCACCAAGGTCTTCGACTACGTGGGCAAGAAGCTCGAGCACGGCAACGTCTCCAGCGACATGCCGGTGTGGGACGACGAGCGGCAGCGCTGGGGATCGATCCGCGACCGCTACTCCGGCGACAAGTCCGAGCTCAAGAAGGTCATCCGGGCGCTCGCCGAGACGCCCTACGAGGAGCTCGACCTGTGGGACGACCGGCCGCTGCGCGAGTGGATGCGCCAGCACACCTCCGACCAGGGCGTCATCGACCTGTGGGAGTTCCTCTCCGTCCTCGAGTGCATGACCGACGACTGGTACGACCATTCTGCTTCGGACAACCTGTACGTGCGCAAGATGCACTACGCCGAGGCCCGCATGGCCGGCTACTCGTTCTGGCCCAAGCAGGGTTGGGACGGGCTCTTCCAGGACCTGCACGACGCGGTGGTCGAGCACGGCGGCGAGGTCCTGCTCGGGACGCCGGCCGAGACCGTGATCATCGAGGACGGGGTCGTCAAGGGGGTCATGCTCGGGCGCGACAAGGTCCTGCCGAACGAGTTCCTCGAGGGCGAGGTGCTCGAGGCCGACTGCGTCATCTCGACGCTCCCGGTGTGGAGCGTGCTCCGCGTCGTGCCGGAGTCCGCGCTGCCGGACTGGTACGCCGGGCAGATCCGCTTCCTCGCGCAGGACCACCTGCGGATCTCGTGGATCGGCCTCTACCTCGCGACGCGCGAGGAGGTCCACGCGCTCGACCCGCGCGAGATCTCCACGTGGCTGCACGCGCCCTCGAGCCGCCTCTCGGGCTTCTGCTTCAACCAGTCGGCCATGGATCCGAGCACCGCCCCGGAGGGCGTCAACCTGATGGTGGCCGGTGGCATCATCCCCGGCGCGAGGGCGCGCGACCTCCCGTACCTGCAGCGCATGTTCGAGCGCTTCGAGGACGACCTCAAGACCATGTACCCGGGCCTCCGGCAGTCCTACTGGCGCCGCAGACACCTCGTCCACGACCCGTCGTTCGGCGTCATCCAAAAGCCGGCGCTGGTCGGCAAGTTCCGCCCGCACTGGCGGGCGCCGAACGTCGAGGGCCTGTACTTCGCGTCGGAGACGTTCCGCAGCCGGGGGATCGGCGTGGACCGCGCCGCGCGGGCCGGGCTGACCGTCGTCGAGGACTACCTCGGGCGGCGGCTGGACGGCGGCTTCGGCTGGCGCTACTGACCGGCGCTACACGGTCAGCCCGGCGTCGGCCCCCGCGTTGACGGCGTGGACGAAGTCCGCGGGTCGCGAGGCGTCGCCGAGCACGAGGACCTCCACGCCGTCGAGCTGCTCGGCCAAGGCGTTGCCGACCGGCCGCCAGCCGAGGGCGAGGGCGACGACGTCGGCCCCGATCGCCTGCGTCTCGCCGTCAGGGTCCTCGTAGAGGACGTGGTCGTCCTCGATCATGATGACCTTCGACCGGGTGAGGATGCGCACGCCGCTGCGCTTGAGGTTGCGGACGAGGTGCCGGCGGGTGATGGCCTCGATGCCCTGGCCGACGCCGCCGCGCATCTCGACGATCGTGACCTCGGCGCCGGTGTCGACCACGAACTCCGCCGTCTCGCAGCCCGTGGCGCTGCCGCCGATGACCACGACGCGGTCGTCGGGGGCCACCGTCACGTCGCCGCGCAGGAGGTCCTGGGCGTCGTGGACGTTCGCCGCTCCGATCCCGGGGATCGGCGGCACGATGGGCTCGGCGCCGGTGGCCACGACGACGACGTCGGGTCGCTCGGCGGCCACCACCTCGGGCGTGACCTCCGACCGCAGGCGGATGTCGACACCGAGCTCCGCGATCCGCCGCGACTGGTAGTCGCGGAACCGGAGGACCTCGCGCTTGCTGGGCGCGAGCCCGGCAGCCTCCAGCTTGCCGCCCAGCTGGGCGGCGCGCTCCCAGATGGAGACCTCGTGCCCCCGCAGCCGCGCCAGTCGCGCGGCTTCCATCCCGGCCGGCCCGCTGCCCACGACCATGATCCGCCGCGGCCGGTCGGCCGGGACGACGTCCCACTCGAGCTCCCGGCCGGCCTCGGGGTTGACCGAGCAGCGGGCGCGCTCGCCGCGGCCCACCAGGTCCACGCAGGCGTTGCAGGCGATGCACGGCCGCAGCTCGCCGAGGCGGTCCTCCTCCACCTTGCGCGGCCAGTCGGGCTCGGCGATCAGCGCCCGCCCGAGCAGGACGAGGTCGGCGTGCCCGTCGGCGACCACCTGAGCGGCGAGGTCGGGATCGTCGAGGCGGCCGACCGCGATGACCGGGACGCCGACGGCGCGCTTGACGGCGGCGGCGTACTCGACCATGTGGCCGCGGGGGACGAACATGGGGGCGAGCGTGACGTGCAGGGTGTGCCACGTCCCGGCGGAGACGCTGATGGCCGCGGCGCCGACGTCCTCGAGCCGGCGCGAGACCTCGACGGCGTCGTCGATCCCGAAGCCGCCCTCCACGCCGTCGTCGCCGTTGATGCGCCACACGAGCGGCATGCCGGGGACAGTGGCGACGATCGCGCGGGCGACCTCGAGGCTGAAGCGCGCGCGGTTCTCGAGGCTCCCGCCGTAGCCGTCCTCGCGGCGATTGTCGAGCGGCGACAGGAAGTTCGACGGCAGGTACCCGTGCGCCCCGTGCACCTCGACGAAGTCGAAGCCGGCCTCGCGGGCGAGGTCGGCCGCCTTGGCGTAGTCCTCGACGATGCCGGCGATCTCACCGGCTGCGAGCTCGCGCGGGACGGGCGCGTGGGAGTTCAGCGGCACGGGCGAGGGCGCCACCGCGGGCCCCTCGACGACTTGGCGGCCGGGGTGCATGAGCTGCACGCCGACCGTGACGTCGTAGGCGCGCAGCGCCTCGACCAGCCGCCTGAGGCCGGGGAGGTACTGCGGGCCGCTGATCTTGGGCTCGGGGCCGACGGTCTCGTCCGAGACCAGGCAGCCTTCGACGCAGATCGTGCCCACGCCACCCGCCGCCCGCCGCACGTAGTAGGCGATCGTCTCCTCGGTGATGTACCCGCCTTCGTCGAGGCAGGTGCCCATCGGGGCCATGATCAGACGGTTGCGAAGCCGGAGACCGCCGAGGTCGAGGGGGGTGAACAGCACCCGCGTCGCGGCGCTGGTGGTGGCGGCGGCCGTCGGCATGGAGCGAAGGTACTGCCGCACCACCCGCTGTGCAACCAACCGTCAGGTTGGCACAGTCGGCACGGCGACGACCGCCTGGCCGTCGACCGCACGATCGCGGCCCTCGACGTCGAGCCACACGGCGCAGCCGAGTCGCAGGTGGCCGTCCGCCTCCTCGTCGATCGACTCGATCCGGCCCCCGGCGATCACCCGGTCGCCGGCGAGGACGTTGGCCAGCAGCCGGACCCTAAGCGCGCGCACGCGGGCGCCCGGGGCGATGGCCAGCAGCAGGTCGAGCACGTAGCCGAAGTTGACGGGTCCCTGGTTGACCGGCCGGTCGCCGAGGCCCAGCGCCCGCGCGGCCTCCCCATCGAGGTGGATGGGGTTGGGGTCCTCCAGGAGCGCGGCGACGTCCCGCATCGCTCCGGCGCTCACCGACTCCACGGTCCGCGGGCCGAGCGGGGCGCCGACCCGTAGCGCCGTCACGTGCCCGCCCCCCCGCGCGGCAGGATCATCGAGACAATGCAGGCGGCCGCGGCCGCGCCGTCGGGCTCCCGCACCTCGAGCCGGATCCGCAGGACGTCGAACCGGCCGAGCCGCCGGCCGGTTTTCGCCTCGACGTCCAGGATGCCTCCGCGCACCGCGTAGGGGGTCTCGATCCCCAGCGGCCGGGCGAGCTCGAGCTCGCAGGCCCCGAGCATCGGTCCGGTCTCCATGGGGACCCCGGCCGCCGCGAAGAGGTCCGCGAGGCTCACGCCGCTGCCCCCCATGGCGATGAGCCAGGCGGCCAGCGGATGCGCGGATCCGTCCGCCGGGGCGCCACCGCCGAGGGCCGCGACGAGCCGGTCGTGCCGGTCGGCGCCGAGCCGGTAGGTCCCGCCCGGCAGCTCGGCGCCCGCCCGGATCTCAAGGGCGGCGCCATCGACGTGAGGGGTGGTGTCGGGCATCCTGGCTCCGGGGGTCGCCGGGGCCCGGAGCGGGTGGGAGGAGGGGCCCCCGCTCCGGGCGCGCCCAGGCCCCTGTACCAAACAGCCGATTGGTTGCTATGTCAAGGCGGCCACCCGTACGGACGCCGGTCGGCGGCCTTGACGGGGGCCCGCCGCGGAACTAAGCTCGCCCCAGCAAACGACCGGTTGGTCTCTTCGGGCTCGGTCGAGCGACGCGGCTGGGCAGGCTTCCAGGGGACGCGCATGCGCATCGGCTACCTGATCGACACGAACCTCGTCCGCCCGGACCGCAGGCCCCTCACGCCGCCGCAGCTCGCCGGTGCGCTGGACGCAATGATCGAGGAGGGCCGCTTGGCCGAGCGCGCGGGCTTTCACTCGGTCTGCGTCCCCGACCGGCACGCCGCGCGCGCCTGCGCGTTCCCGGGGCCCGAGCAGCTCCTCACCGTGCTCGCCCGCGAGACGAGGCGCGTGATGCTGGCCACCTTCACGTTCGTCGCGACGCTCGTGCACCCCCTGAAGGCCGCCGAGCAGCTCTCGGTGGTCGACAACCTGTCGCGCGGGCGCCTCGTCACCACGGTCTCGCGCGGCTTCCTGCCGGCGTTCTGGGGGCAGTTCGGGATCCCCGAGGATCGGCTGCTCGGCCGCTTCCTGGAAGCCCTGCGCATCTGGCGACGCGCCTTCGCCGGCGAGCGCTTCCACTTCGCGGGCGATCACTGGGACGTCCGCGACGGCCTGCTGGCCCCGGCGCCCTTCCAGCCGGGCGGCTGGCCCATCTGGAGCGGCGGGAACGCCTCGCAAGCGGCGATCCGGCGCTCCGCGAGTCTGGCCGACGCGTGGACGTCGGACCCCATGCCGATGACCGACGACGCCTTCCGCGCGGACGCCGACGCCTATCGCGAGCGCGCCTGGGAGGAGGGCAAGCGGCCCTTCGTCGTCCTCATGCGCGACGGCTGGGTGGCCGACAACTTCGAGCAGGCGGCTCGCAGGTTCGGCGAGCACTATGCGCGCATGACGCGGTTCTACCTCAGCCACGGCGACCTGCCGCGCAACCCCGGGTTCCGCTCGCCCGAGGACGTGACGGTGGAGCGCGTCGCCCCGCACGCCGTGATGGGCACGGCGGAGCAGTGCGCCGAGCACCTCGGGCGCCTGCACGAGGAGCTCGGCGTCGACTACGTCGTCTTCTGCTGCCGCCTGTCGACCGGTCCCTCGGCCGAGGAGGCGCGCGAGCAGATCCTGCGCTTCGGCGAGGAGGTCGTCCGGCCGCTGCACGCCCGCTATCCGGCCTCCGACCATGCGGCGATCCCCGCCGCATGCAG
This sequence comes from uncultured Solirubrobacter sp., assembly GCA_937871635.1. GTDB lineage: Bacteria > Actinomycetota > Thermoleophilia > Solirubrobacterales > Solirubrobacteraceae > JACCYI01. The sequence continues at coordinate 1,680 of CALMNS010000701.1, read as the reverse complement.
ATGGTGACGACCATGTGCCCCGACCGCCCATGAAGGGACAGCAGCCATGACGTCCAGCGGCCCTGCGGCCCCGGCAGCCCCGGCGGCCCGGACCGTCTTCGACCTGCTCGACGCGCGGGCGGCGCAGGGACCTCACTGGCCGGCCGCCTCGTTCCCCGCCGGTGCGCAGAGCTACGCCGAGCTGGCCGCCTCGTCGCGCGAGTCGGCGCGGCGGCTGCGGGCCGCCGGCGTCGAGCCCGGCGACCGCGTGGGCATCCTGCTCCGCGAGGCCTCGCTGTCCTACCTCTCGTTGGCGCTCGGCGCCATGCGCCTGGGGGCGATCTGCGTGCCGATCAACGCCCGCAACAAGACCCACGAGCTCGCCTACGTCATGCACCACGCCGGCCTGCGGCTGCTCCTGACCTCCGGCGAGTTCGGCGACCTGGTTCGCGAGGCCGAGCCGCCCGAGGGCTGCCGGACCGTGGTCGTCGGGTCCGACCCCGGGTTCGACGCCGGCGCGGAGGCGGGGGATGAGGAGATCCGCCTCGAGGGCCGCGGGGAGGCCACCGATCCGGCCCTCCTGCTCTACACCTCGGGCACGACCGCGAACCCGAAGGGGTGCGTGATCGAGCACCGGGCCCTGCTCGCGGCGGGGCGCAACGGCGCCGAGCGGATGCAGGTCACCGGCGAGGACCGCATGTGGACGCCGATGACGTTCTTCCACATCGGAGGGTGGCAGGTCTGGCTGACCTGCCTGGCGGGCGGCGCGTGCCTCAGCCACGTCGGGTTCTTCGAGGCCGGCACCGCGCTCGACCAGCTCGAGCGCGAGCGGGTCACCATCGCCTTCCCGGCCTTCGAGCTGATCTGGCTGGCGGTCCTCGACCACCCGCGCTTCCCGGAGGCCGACCTCGGTGCGCTGCGACTGGTCATCAACGTCGGGGTCCCCGAGCGCCTGGTGCGCATGCAGGAGCGGGTGCCGCAGGCCGTGCAGATCTCCGTCCTCGGTATGACGGAGTCCTGCGGCTCCATGTGCATGGGGCAGGCCACCGACTCGCTGGAGTCGCGGACGACCACGTCCGGGCGCCCATTGCCGGGGATGGAGCTGCGGGTCGTCGATCCGGGAACCGGCGAGGACCTCCCCCCCGGGGTGGCCGGCGAGCTCCTCTTCCGCGGCCCGGCCGCCTTCTCCGGCTACTTCCGCGACCCCGAGAGCACGGCGAGGACGATCGACGCGGACGGCTGGGTGCACACGGGCGACCTCGTGCGCCGGGAGCCGGACGGGACGGTCGCCTTCGTGAGCCGGCTCAAGGACATGCTCAAGGTCGGCGGCGAGAACGTCTCCTCCGCCGAGATCGAGGGCTACCTGATCACGCATCCCGCGGTCGCCGTGGCCGCCGTGGTCGGCGCGCCCGACGCCCGCTACGGCGAGGTCGCGGCCGCCTACGTGCAGCTCGTGCCCGGCGCCGAGGTCACCGAGCAGGAGCTCATCGACTACTGCGTCGGCGCCATCGCGACGTTCAAGGTCCCCCGTTACGTGCGGATCGTCGACGAGTACCCGCTGACGGCGACGCAGAAGATCCAGAAGGTCGTCCTGCGCCGGCGCATCGAGGACGACCTCCGCGAGCGCGGCGTCACGGAGGCCCCGAAGCTCGTCACCCGGTGAGCGGCCGCCCGCGGCCCGGCCGCGCCCGGGGCCGGGCC
>CALMNS010000700.1 GCA_937871635.1 uncultured Solirubrobacter sp. | reverse complement strand
GGGCGACGGAGGCCGAGCTGCCCGACCTGGTGGGCTGGGCGCAGGAGCGCGGCGAGCGCTCGTCGGGCGATCCGGGCGCCTCGGGCGTCGGGCTCGAGGACGCGGCTGCCTCCGGGCCGACGCCGGGCCCGGTCTCCGACGCGTCGCTGGTCGACGTCGCCGCGGCGGTGGCGGCGTTCGACTCCTGGGTCTTCATGTCCGACGTCTGCAAGCACTGCACGAACGCCGGCTGCCTCGACGCGTGCCCGACCGGGGCGCTGATCCGCACGGAGTACGAGACCGTCGTGCTGCAGCCCGACGTCTGCAACGGCTGCGGCTACTGCATCCCCTCCTGCCCCTTCGGCGTGGTCGATCGCGACCCCGACGACGGCCGCGCCGCGAAGTGCACCCTCTGCTACGACCGCCTGGAGGACGGCCTGGAGCCCGCGTGCGCGAAGGCGTGCCCGACCGACTCGATCCAGTTCGGCGAGTACGAGCAGCTCGTGCAGGTCGCGCGCGAGCGGGTCACCACGCTCCAGCGCCGCGGCGTGACCGGCGCCTACCTCTACGGCGCGGGCGACGAGGAGTCCGAGCAGCTCGCCGGCGGCCTCGGCGCGTTCTTTTTGCTCACCGAGCCGCCCGAGCGCTTCGGGCTCCCCGCCCAGGCCGAGTCGCCGATCCAGGAGAACGTCGTCCCGGCGACGCTCGCCGCGGTGGGCGCCGGGCTCGCCGCGGCGGCTGGCGTGGCCGCCGCCTTCCTGTGGGAGCGGCGGTGAGCCAGGGCGAGGACCCGGCCGAGCGGGACATGACCCCGGCCGTCGGTGTCCCGGGCCAGCCCGCGTTCGGCCGGCGCGAGGGGGAGAAGGTCGCGTTGCACGTCGGGGAGTGGCGCGACGGGGCCTGGTCCTACCTCTACGACCCGGAGGACACGGAGTACCGTGCGAAGGGCGCGACGCCCGACGGCAACGTCCCCGAGGCGGCGCGCCGCGCCCGCGGCGGCCCGCTGAGCGACGACGCGATCGTCCAGGGGCCGGTCATGAAGCCGCCCGTCTGGACCTGGGAGGTGCCGCTCTACTTCTGGTTCGGCGGCGTCGCGGCGGGCTCGTCCTTCGTCGGACTCGCCTGCGACCTCGCCGGCGACGATAGCTCCGCCCGGATCGCGCGCGCCGTCGCCCTGGGGGCGCTCGTCCCCTCCCCGCCGCTGCTGGTCATGGACCTCGGGCGCCCCGAGCGCTTCTACAACATGCTCCGGGTCTTCAAGCCGCGCTCGCCGATGAACATGGGGGCGTGGGCGCTCACGCTGTTCGGCGGCCTGGCCGGCACGGCGGTGGCCGCCGACCTCCTGCGACGCGACGGGCTCGCCCGGCGCGTCGGGGCGGCCAACGCGATCGTCGGCGGCTACCTCGGCTCCTACGCCGGGGTCCTGCTCGCCTCGACCGCCGTCCCGGTCTGGGCCCGCTCGCGCCTCTTCCTCGGCCCGATCTTCGTCTCCACCGCGACGGCCAACGGCGCCGCGGCCTGCCGGCTCGTCCTCGCCGCCACGGGCCTCCCGGTCGGCCACCCCACGCGCAACGCGCTCGGACGGGTCGAGACGGGCGCGATGGCGGCGGAGCTT
>CALMNS010000699.1 GCA_937871635.1 uncultured Solirubrobacter sp. | reverse complement strand
CCCTTGGCCGCCGCGGTCGTGGGCGACAGCTTCGGGGCGTCGGCCCCGGTGGCGCCGGCGTCCTTGCCGGAGCTCCCGCCGCACGCCGGCACCGCCGCGAACGCCGCTCCGGCGAGGGCCAGCGCGGCGATCCGGCGTGACTTCCCTTGCATCCCCATCGCAGACTCCCCCGGTCACCCGCCTGTTCTTTGCGATGCGCAGCAAAGAACAGTTGGGCGAAAAAGTCAAGCGGACAGGTTCGTTCGAGCCATTCTTTGGCCTGCGAGGCAACGAAATCTTGCAACCCGCCCTGTTTGCGCGAAGATGCACGCGTGGCGCGGCCGAAGAACCAGCAGGCGAGGCGGGAGCTGCTCGTGCAGGCCGCGAGGCGCGTGATCGTCGAGCAGGGCCTCGCGACGGTGCGCATCCGCGACGTCGCCGAGGCGGCGGGAATGGCCCCGGGCTCGGTGACGTACTACTACCCGGAGCTCGGCACGCTGTTCGACACCGTCTACGAGGAGGCCGTAGAGCGGTTCTGCTCGGAGCGCTGGCGCGCCGTGGAGCCGATCGCCGACCCGAGCGAACGGCTCGTGGTGATGATCCGGTCCGGCCTGCCGAGCGGCCCGGACGACGAGCTGGCCGCGCTGCTGTACGAGTTCGCGCCGCACGCGCGGCACCGGCGGCTCGAGGCCGTGCTCCGCGCCAGCCTGTACACCCGCCAGACCGAGCTGTACCGGTCCGTGCTCGAGAACGGCGTGGCCCGCGGCGTGTTCGAGCTGACGGCCAGCGCCACCTCGGTGGCCTGCAACCTCGTCGCGCTCGAAGACGCCTACGGGTACCACGTCGTCGCCGGGTCGGCCATCTCGCTCGAGCAGGCGGAGCGGCTCATCCGCTCCTACGCGTCGACCGCGACGGGCTGCGACCTGGCCGCCGTCGAGGCGAAGCTGACCGTCGGCATCACGGGCTGACGCGGCGGGACGACGGGTCGTCGCGCCGCGGGAGGGCGAAGATGTCGCGACGTCGGTTGGCAGTCCGCGCCGGAGGGAGCACCATGCACCCATGGCCACCGCGACCGAACCCGCCACGCTGACCCACTGGATCGGAGGCCGCTCCGATCCCCGCCCGGCCGAGCGCCACCACGAGGTGACCGAGTCGGCGACCGGCGAGGTCGTCGCCCGGGTGCCGCTCGCGGGCCCGGAGGTCGTCGACGAGGCGGTGACGGCCGCGACGGCGGCGGCGCGCGAATGGGGCGAGAGCTCCCTGGCCACGCGCACCAAGGTGCTCTTCGCCTTCCGCGAGCAGATGCACGCCCGCCGCGACGAGCTGGCGAAGATCGTCACCCGCGAGCACGGCAAGGTCCTCGCCGACGCGGCCGGGGAGGTCCAGCGCGGGCTCGAGGTCGTCGAGTTCGCGTGCGGGCTCGGGCACCTCCTCAAGGGCGAGATGTCGGCGCAGGTCTCGGGCGGGGTGGACTCCTACTCGCTGCGCCAGCCGCTCGGCGTCGTGGCCGGCATCACCCCGTTCAACTTCCCGGTCATGGTGCCCATGTGGATGGTGCCGGTCGCCCTGGCCTGCGGCAACGCGTTCGTCCTCAAACCCTCCGAGCAGGATCCCTCGGCGTCGCTCCTCATGGCCGGGATGCTCGCGGAGGCCGGGCTCCCGGACGGCGTCTTCAGCGTCGTCCACGGCGACCGGGTCGCGGTCGACGCGATCCTCGGCCATCCGGGGATCGCCGCGGTCTCCTTCGTCGGCTCGACGCCGATCGCGCGCCACGTCTACGAGACGGGGACCGCGCACGGCAAGCGCGTCCAGGCGCTCGGCGGGGCCAAGAACCACGCCGTCGTCCTCCCCGACGCGGACCTCGACCTCGCCGCCGACGCGCTCGTCTCCGCCGGCTACGGCTCGGCCGGGCAGCGCTGCATGGCCGTCTCCGTCGCGGTCTGCGTCGGCGACGTCGCCGAGCCGCTGCTCGCCGCGGTGCGGGAGCGCATCGCCGCGCTGCGGGTCGGGGACGGGACGGAGGCCGGGACGGACATGGGCCCGCTCGTCTCTGACCGGCACCGGGCGAAGGTGGCCGGGCTCGTCGACGCCGGCGCGGGCGAGGGAGCAGAGCTCCTGGTCGACGGCCGGGGGCTCGAGGTCGCAGGGCACGAGGGCGGCCACTTCCTCGGGCCGACGCTCTTCGACCGCGTCCGGCCCGGGATGGCGGTCTACGACGAGGAGATCTTCGGCCCGGTGCTCGTCGTCGTGCGTACGGAGAGCTACGACGAGGCGCTGACCCTGGTCAACGAGAGCCCCTACGGCAACGGTGCCGCGATCTTCACGAACGACGGAGGGGCGGCCCGGGCGTTCGAGCACGACGTCTCGGCCGGCATGGTGGGGATCAACGTTCCGATCCCGGTGCCGATGGCCTACCACTCCTTCGGCGGCTGGAAGGGCTCCCTGTTCGGCGACCTGCACGTCCACGGCCCGGACGGCGTCCGCTTCTACACCCGTAACAAGGTGGTCACCCGCCGCTGGCCCGATCCGAGCCAGCGGGGCGTCGACCTCGGGTTCCCGACCTCGCGCTAGTGGTCGTCCCCGGAGTACGGTCCGGCGCCGGCGAGTGGCCGGCGGTCGCGAGGGGGCAGCGCCTGCGCACCGCCCTGCGCACCAGCCTGAACGGCGACATCGATCCGCTCCGCGGTGCGTACGACGACGCGAGGAGCGGAGGGCGGCCCCTCTGGGAGCGTCGATCCGCTTCCTGGCGGGCGAGACGGCTCATGGGGCGTTGAGGCGAACCGGAGGTCAACGGCGCTCGGGTGAGGAGGAACGGACCGTCCGTCAGACGAACCAGGTGGATGATTCGCGGACGTGGTTCGCCTGACGGACGGTGAGCGTCCGTCAGGCCGACCAGGTGGACAGCAAGCGGACGTGGTACGCCTAACGGACGGCACCCAACCGCCGCGCCGGTCCTTCCCGCCTCCTCACCCAGCGCCGTTGACGTTCGCCGGCGGCACGGCCTGCCGGGGCCATGGGCGGCGGCACGGCGCGCCCACACCCACTTCGGCGGGAGCGACTGCGCCGCTCGTCGGTCTCGCGGATGACCCGCCCGTCGGCGCCCAGGCTGCCTCGCGCCCCCTCCCGGCTCTCCTCGGTCGCTTGATCGTCGCCCGCCCCTGAGCCGGCCGCGCTGCCCGGCGGCGTAGCGGGGTTAACTCTGCGGGCAGCGGCGGCCGTCAGGCGCGTCCGGACGCCGCCGGAGACGCACCGTGATTGCGGGGACGGCCGCTAGGCGGGGGTCTCGAGCGGCGTCTCGGCGCGGCGCGGCAGCAGCGTCTCGCGGGCGATCACGAGCCGCTGGATCTGCGACGTGCCATCGTAGAGCTGCATGATCTTCGCGTCGCGCATCAGCTTCTCGACGGGGTAGTCCTTGATGAAGCCGTAGCCACCGTAGACCTGGACGGCGTCCGTGGCCACCTCCATCGCGGAGTCCGCGGCGAAGCGCTTGGCGTGCGAGGACTCGACGGTGTTGCGCTGGCCGTGGTCGAGCAGCGAGGCCGAGTTCCAGGTGGCCAGGCGCGAGAGGTGCACCTTGGTCGCCATGTCGGCGATGATGAACTGGATCGCCTGGTGCATGGCGATCGGGACGCCGAACTGCACGCGCTCCTTGGAGTACTCCGTGGCGAACTCGAACGCGGCGCGGGCGATGCCGGTGGCCATGGCCGCCACGCCCGGGCGCGTGCGGTCGAGCGTCATCATCGCCAGCTTGAAGCCCTTGTTCTCCTCGGCGAGCAGGTTCGCGGCGGGGACCTCAGTGTCGTTGAAGGTGATGGTCGCGGTGTTGGAGGCCCGCTGACCCATCTTGTCCTCCTTCTTGTCCACCGTGATCGTGTCGTCCTTGTCGACGACGAAGGCGGAGATCCCGCGGTGGCCGGCCTCCCGGTCCGTCTTGGCGTAGACCGTGAAGAAGTCCGCGTAGCCGCCGTTGGTGATGAAGCACTTCGAGCCGTTGAGGACGTAGGTGTCGCCCTTGCGCACGGCGCTCGTGCGCATCCCCGAGACGTCCGAGCCGGCGTCGGGCTCGGTGAGGCAGAACGAGGCCAGCGTGTAGGTCTCGGTGAGCATCCCGAGGTACTTCTTCTTGAGCTCGTCGGAGCCGCCGACCTGGATCGGCGCGCAGGCGAGCCCGTTGGCGCTGAGCGAGGTGGTGATCCCCGAGCAGCCCCACGAGAGCTCCTCCTCGATGAGGCACCCCTCGAGGAAGCTGAGGCCGGGCCCGCCGTACTCCTCCGGGACGTGGGTGTTCATCAGGCCGACCTCCCACGCCTTGCGCAGGACGTCGTCGGGCCACGTGCCGTCGCGGTCGTGCTCCCACGCGACGGGGCGGATCTCCTTGGCCGCGAAGTCGTGCGCGAGCTCGCGCACCGCCTTCTGATCGTCCGTGAGGGTGAAGTCGACCATGGTTCTCCTTGACGCTCCCTGCTTCGCAGATTGACTGGTCAGTCAACGCCAGTGACCCGAGGATACCGCCACCGGGGGCGCCGCCGCCCGTCTGCGACCCTGTGACGATGCAGGAGGCCTTCGGCTACCTGATCTTCGCCGTGGTGATCGTCGGCGTGGTGGTCGCGGTGTTCTCCCTGCTCACCTCGGGCAAGCTCTACGACCAGATCGGGCGGGGCGGACTCTCGCTCAACGAGGACGGGCCGCCGAAGGCGCCCGCGCCGGGCGGGGCGGCCGACGACCGCGAGCGCGACGACGAGATCCGCCAGATGCTGGTCGCCAAGAACGCGCGGCGGGCCTCGCGCGGCGAGGCCGAGCAGGACGTCGAGGCCGAGCTCGCCGAGCTGACGCGCCCCCGGGTCGACGCGGCGCTCGTCGCCGAGATCCGCGAGATGGTCGTCGCCCGCAACCACCGGCGCGTCTCCCGCGGTCGCGAGCCGCTCGACGTCGACGCGGAGGTCGAGCGACAGGTTCGCGACCTCGCGGGGTAGGGTGCCGCGCATGGCCGGCCCACGTCGCTTCGAGGTTGAGGACCTCCTCATCCGCCCGGGTACCTACTTCAACCCCGAGACGGAGGTGCTGCTGGTCGTCGACGACTCCCAGCACCTGGACTCCGACGTCTCCGAGGCGTCCGACGCCGAGGGCGAATGGCTGCTGGTCTCCGACGAGACCCCGCTCGACGATCACGCCCGCGACGAGCTGTTCGAGGCGTTCACCGCCCGCTTCCATCCCGGCTCGTCGGGCGCCGTGGCCGGCGACGAGGACGACCCGGGCGAGGTCGACCCCGAGCTCGAGGCCGACGAAGAGGAGACCTAGTCAGCGCGGCCGGTTGTCCGGACCGGCCTCGACCGCTCCCGCCCGATCACGTCCGCGACTCCGCGGGATCCCCGACCTGGCGCTTCTCGGAGTCGTTCGCCGGCGTCGCCGTCGTCCGGTGGGAGCGCTCTTCCCGCTTGGCGTCGGAGTCCGGGTCGCGCCGGTCGGCGAGGATCGAGGCGGTGATGCCGACCGCGAAGGCGATGAAGACCATCCCGAGCGACGCCACCGGGCCGATCTTGTAGAGGTCCTCGATGAGCAGCTTGATCGCCACGAGGGCGAGGACCACCGCGATGGTCTGGTCGAGGTAGCGGAAGCGGGCGATCATCCCCTCCACGAGCACGAAGAGGGCGCGCAGTCCGAGGAGCGCGAAGACGTTGCCCATCCAGATGATCGCCGCGTCGGTGGAGATCGCGAAGGCGGCGGGGATCGAGTCGACCGCGAAGGCGATGTCGGCGGCGACCACCGCGGCGAGGCAGAGGAAGAGGGGGGTGGCGTGGCGCTTGCCGTCGATCTCCGAGAACCAGTGGTGGCCGCGGAACTCGCTGGCCACCGGGAAGATCTTGCGCACGCCGCGGACGATGAGGTTCGAGTCCGGGTCGACGTTCTCGTCGACGCCCTGGAGGATCCGGTAGGCGAGGAAGAGCAGCAGCACGCCGAGGATGTAGATGACGAAGTGGAACTGCTCGATCAGCGCGACGCCGCCCAGGATGGCCAGCCCGCGGAGGACGAGCGCGGCGACGATCCCCCAGAACAGCAGGTTCGCCCGGTGCTCCATGGGGATCCCGAAGTACGAGAAGAGCAGGAGGAACACGAACAGGTTGTCGAGCGAGAGCGAGCGCTCGATGAAGTAGACCGTCGTGTACTCGATCGCATCGGAGGAGTTGTCGATCACCAGCAGCACCACGGCGGCCAGCAGCGAGAGGATGAGCCAGCCGATCGACCAGATCACGCCCTCGCGGAAGTTCGGCTCGCGGCCGCGGGCGAAGAGCTTGAGGTCGACGAAGAGCAGGACGACGGTGACGCCGGCCAGGATCAGCCAGGGGAGCGGGCCGTTCATACGAAGTAGAAGGTCAGGCCGAGGACGGCGTAGACGGACAGGAGCTGGACGCCCTCGAACCAGGTCGACTCGCCGTCGTTGGCGACGTGGGTCCCGATCAGCACGGCCAGGAAGATCGCCGCGAGCTCGAATCCGTTGAACACGAGCGCCATCGGGAAGTCGCCGACGAAGAAGGAGAGCAGGACGAGGACGGGCGCGGCGAAGAGCGCGATCTGGGCGCTCGAGCCGATGGCGATGTTGACCGCCAGATCCATCTTGTCCCGGGCCGCGAAGTAGATCGCCACCCAGTGCTCGGCCGCGTTGCCGACGATGGCCACGACGATAACGCCGACGAAGAACGGCGAGATGCCAATCGTCTCGGACGCCTCAGTGATCGACCCGACGAGGATCTCGGACATGACCCCGACTGCCACGCCGGCGAGGGCGAGCATGGTGACCGCCCGCTTGACGCTCCACGGCTCGCCCCCGTGCTCCTCCGCGTCGTGGGACGGGTTGAACAGCCGCCGGTGGGTCCGGAGCGAGAAGAGCAGGCCGAACAGGTAGGTGGCCAGCAGAATGAGCGAGACGCCGATCGAGATCGACTCGAGGTCGCCGGAGAAGTTGACGGCCTCCTCGGCCGGGTTGGGAAGCCCGCCCCCTGAGACGAGCTGGAAGGTGGCCGGCATGGCGAGCGCCACGGCGGCGAGCAGGAGCATCAGCGACTGGGCGCTCGCGGCGGTGCGGTCGAAGGTCTGGCGCTCGCGGTTGCGCCCGCCGACGATCATGGCGACGCCCATCACGAGCAGGATGTTGCCGAGGATCGAGCCGACCAGCGACGCCTTGACGACCTCCTGCAGCCCCTCGTTGAGCGCGAAGAAGGCGATGATGAGCTCCGGCGCGTTGCCGAAGGTCACGTTGAGGAAGCCGCCGATGCCGGGACCGGAGCGCGCCGCGAGCTCCTCCGTGGCCCGGCCCATGAGCGCCGCGGTGGGGATGACGCCGAGCGCGGAGGCCGCGAAGATCAGCGTCGCCTCGGCGTGCGCGAGCTCGAGCGCGATGGCGATCGCGATGAACGGGACGAGGAGGTACGGCCAGCCCGAGCCCGAGAGGAGGAAGCGGCGCAGGTTGAATCGCTGCTTCGGCGCGGCCGCGGTCACCGGGAGCAGCATAGTGTTGCTCGGAGATGCCCCGTCCCTCCCACACCGCGGTCGGCACCTGGAGCGGTGGCCGCTTCATGCACTTCGGCGAGCCGCTCGACGACGCACGGCTCGAGGCCGTCCTCCGTCCGGGGGACGGGATCGCCACGGTCCTGACCGCCGACACCTACGGCGCCGGCGAGGCGGACGCGCTGCTCGGGCGGGCGCTGGCCGGGGTCCCGCGGGACGCGTTCTCGCTGGTCGGCGCGATCGGCCACGACTTCTACGAGGGCGAGCGCGACGGGCCGCGCGGCTTCCCGCGCTTCACCGATCCCCGCCAGCGCGGACCCGATGAGTACGCGGGCTACGTGCGCATGGCGGTCGAGCGCTCGCTCGAGCGGCTTGGCGCCGACGCGCTCGACGTGCTCCTCCTGCACAACCCCGACCGGACCGGCTTCACCTCCCCCGCGGTGTGGGAGGCGCTGGCCGCCGTCCGGGACGACGGGCTGGCCGCGTCTCTCGGCGTCGCCCCCGGGCCGGCCAACGGGTTCACGCTCGACGTGATCGACTGCCTGGAGCGGTTCGGCGCGCAGATCGACTGGGCGATGCTCATCCTCAACCCGCTCGAGCCGTGGCCGGGCGAGCTCGCGCTGGCCGCGTGCGAGCGCCACGGCGTCGAGGTGATCGCCCGCGTGGTCGACTACGGCGGCCTCTTCTGGGACGACGTCCTCCCGGGCCACGCCTTCGCGCCCCGCGACCACCGCAGCTTCCGGCCCGAGGGCTGGGTGGAGCGGGGCCGTGAGCGGATGGAGGCGATGCGCCCCGTCGCCGAGCGCCACGGGCTGACCATGCTCCAGCTCGCGGCCCAGTGGGACCTCGCCCACCCCGCGGTGGCCTGCGTCGCCCCGACGCTCATCCAGGAGCCGAGCCCGCCCGGCGCCTCCCAAGCCGTCAAGCCGGTCGAGGCCAAGCGCGCGGAGCTCGCCGCCACGCCGGCCGAGGTGCGGCTCAGCGCGGAGGAGGTCGCCGAGCTGCGCGCGATCGGCGACAACGCCGGCTCGATGACCCTGAAGGGCGCGTCGCCCGAGCACGAGGGCGAGCCCCGCCCCGACCGCTGGCCGCTCGACGCCCAGCTCGCCGAGCTGGCCGGGCGCTGGGGGATCGACCCCCAGCGCCAGCTCGTGCGCAGCGCGGGATAGGGGATCTCGCGCCTCGCGCGACGGGGCCTCGCGAGGCTACGGCTCGACGGCGGGCACCGCGGGGACGAGTCGCTCGCGCCGGCCGAAGC
>CALMNS010000698.1 GCA_937871635.1 uncultured Solirubrobacter sp. | reverse complement strand
GTCTCGATGCGCTCCATGTGCCGCTCGCCCCACTCGCACAGGGGCAGCAGCGCCGCGTTGAGCGAGACGCCGAACTCGGTCAGCGAGTACTCCACCCTGGGCGGGACCTCGTGGTAGGCCTCCCGGTGCACCAGGCCGTCGGCCTCCAGCTCCCGGAGCTGCTGGATGAGCATCTTCTCGCTGATGCCGGCCACGCCCCGGCGCAGCTCGCCGAAGCGCCGCACCCCCTCTTGCAGCTCCCAGAGGATCAGCGCCTTCCACTTCCCGCCGATCACGTCGATCGCCGCGTCCAGTCCGCAGTAGTGGTCGTTCATGCTTACCTTCATGTAGGTACCTGACCAAATCGTAGGTACTTGCGAACTCTAGCGTGCCGAGTCATCCTCGCGCCATGACCCACGAGCATTCGACAGACCGCCCGCCGGTGACGGTCATCGGCCTCGGGCTGATGGGCACCGCACTCGCCCGAGCGTTCCTCGACGCCGGCCATCACACGACCGTGTGGAACCGCTCGACGGCCAGGGCCGACCCGCTCGTCGCCGCCGGGGCGACCCGCGCCGAGACGGTGAGAGACGCGGTCGAGGCGAGTCCCCTGGTGATCGCGTGCGTCCTGGACGACGCCGCCCTGCACACCGTCCTGGACCCGGTTGCCGGCGCGCTCTCGGGCCGCACCCTGGTCAACCTCACCTCCGGCACGCCCGAGCAGGCTCGCGCGACCGCGGCCTGGGCGGCCGACCACGGCATCGACCACCTCGACGGCAAGATCCTGGCGATCCCGTCGACGATCGGTAGCCCCGAGGCCTTCCTGCTCTACTGCGGCCCCGAAGAGACGTTCGGCGCGCACGAGCCCACGCTGTCCGCGCTCGGCAGCGCGACCCACCTCGGCACCGACCCCGGCCTGGCTTCGCTCTACGACCTCGGGCTGCTGGGGGTGTTCTACGGCACGCTCACCGGCTTCCTGCACTCGCTCGCGGTGCTGGGAGCCGAGGGCATCGGCGCGAGGGCCTTCCTGCCCTACGCGACCAACATCCTCGGCGTCCTGCCGGTGGTCTTCGCCGACCTCGCCGATCAGGTGGAGACGGGCGAGTACGGCGGCCGCGAGGCCCAGATCGACATGCAGGCCGCGTTCGTCGACCACATGATCGAGGTCAGCGAGACGCGGGGCGTCGATCCCGCCTTTCCTGCCTACGTCAAGGGACTCATGGACCGCGCGATCGCCGCCGGCCACGGTCGCGACGACGTCGGTCGCCTGCTCGACGGGCTCTCCACGCCGGTCGCGCGCGGCTGACCCGCTACGGGAGGTCAGCCGACGGTGGCGGAGGAAGCCCGCGCGGCGGCGACCAGCTCCTCGGAGACCTCCCAGAGGCGCCGGGCGGCGTCCGGGTCGAGCGCGTGGGGCAGGACCCCGTGGATCCCTTGCAGCTGGTCGACGACCTCCGCCTCGCCGCAGTCCTCGAAGTAGCGCCCACCGATGCCTGCGACCTGGGGGGAGGTGGCGACGAACACGGAGGTGGCGGCGCCCTGCTCGGTGCTCTTCATCCGGAACAGGCCGGCCGCCTCCCCCTGGCGGGCCCGCTCCTCGTTGGCGGCGCGCTGCTCGGCCGTCCAGTGCCGCTGCAACGGCGTCCAGATGCCGCCCGGCATCAGGGCGTTGGCGGTGATGCCGTCGCCGGCCCAGCGCCGGGTGGCCTCGACGGCGAACAGGACATTTGCGGTCTTCGACTGGCCGTATGCCGAGCCGGGCGTGTACTCGCGATGCTCGAAGAAGAGGTCGTCGAAGACGACCGGGGACGCGGCGTGGCCGCTGGACGACACGGAGACGATCCGGGCGTCGCCCGCGGCGGCCAGCGCGTCGCGCAGGCCGGAGGCGAGCGCGAAGTGGCCGAGGTGGTTCGTCCCGAACTGGGTCTCCCAGCCCTGGCGGGTCGTCCCCTGCGGGGTGTCCATCACGCCGGCGTTGTTGACCAGGATGTGCAGCGGCCCCTCCCAGGACGCCGTGAAGGCGTCGACGGTGGGGAGGTCGGCCAGGTCGAGGAAGGCGACGGCAACGTCGTCACGGCCGCTGGTCCGCGCGAGGTCGGCGGCGACGCGCTCGCCGGCCTTGAGGTCGCGCACGGCGAGCGTCACCTGCGCGCCGGCGTGGGCGAGGGCCCGGGCCGTCTCGACCCCGATTCCCGACGCCGCGCCGGTCACCAGCGCGCGTCTGCCGGTCAGATCGACGCCCTCGACCACCTCCAGCGCCGTGGTGGTGTCGTCGAAGTCGTTCGTGATGCGAGTCATGCGACGAGACTACCAACTGTTTAGTTTGGTTCGCCCCGCCGCTACTTGCGATCGAGCAGCCGCGCGAGATCGCGGGCGATCTGCTGCTCGCGCTCCTTCGAGTCGGCGAGCTGTGCCTTGACCTCCTCGAGCAGGAGCACGATCCGCTCGTTGGTCGCGGGCGCCGCGCTCTAACTGGCCATTCGTCACCTCCTTCCGTGCCGAATCGTCGCGGCGACGAACGGTACTCCCCGGCGGTCGCCGTCGCCGGCGGCGGGCAACGCCGCAGTGGGCGGCCCGAACCAGGTGGCCAGCGCCTCCGGAAGCCCGACGTGGGTGCGGTCGCCTACCCAGGCGACGTAGCCGTCCGGGCGGATCAGCACGGCGGTGGGGGCGCTGACCACGCCGAGCACGGGGAGTTCCCACTCCCCTCGGTAGCTCACGTCGATCAGCCGGACTCGGTCCTCCCATGGAGCGATGTCGAAGTCGCCGGGCTGGCCGAGGTTGAGCAGCAGCGGCCGTGCGTCGTGCAGCAGCTCGAAGACGCGGAGCGGGCCGTCGGCGATCGCGAGGTCCAGGTCAGGCATCCGGCGTCCGAGCAGCGGGTGTCCCTCGCCGAGGTCGTAACGGATGTCCAGCCCGGAGACGATCCCGGCGAGCCGTCTGCGAGGCTCGTCCATCCTCGCCAGCTCCGACACCACCTCGACCAGGGCCTGGATGCGCTCGTCCCGGCGTTGGAGCGCGGCCTGCGCCATCGTGTGCTTGAGCGCGCGGGCAGCGACCGGGTGACGCTCGGCGTGGTAGGTGTCCAACAGGCGCTCCGGGGAGGTCCCGTTGACCACCTGAGCGAGCTTCCATCCCAGGTTCACCGCGTCCTGCACACCCAGGCTGAGGCCCTGCCCACCCGCCGGGTAGTGCACGTGAGCTGCGTCGCCGGCCAGCAGCACGCGTCTGTCGCGGTAGTCCGCGGCCTGCCGGGTCATGTCGGTGAACCTGGAGATCCAGGTGGGGCTGTGGATCCCGAAGTCGGTACCGAACACGGTGATGAGCGCTTCGCTCAGATCGCGCAGCGTGGGCTCGGTGCTGGGCCCGATCTGCTGCTCGGTCACGACGACCCGGACCGTCCTCCCGTCCTCCATCCGGTGGAGGCCGTGGACGCCGGTGGCGTCGTGACGGACGCCCGGCGGCGGCTCCTCGGTCAGCTCCACCTCGGCGATCAGGTTGCTCCGCGTCGGATCCCACCCCGGGAACTCGATGCCGGCGGCTTTGCGGATCAGGCTCCGTCCTCCGTCGCACCCGACGAGGTACTGCGCCCGCAGCGGCTCGCCGTCGGCCAGCCGGACGTCGACCCCGGTGTCGTCCTGCGCGAAGCCGGTCACCTCACACCCGTAGTAGACGTGCACCGGCAGCTCGGCGATCCAGGCGGCCATGATCCGCTCGATCCGGTTCTGCCAGATCCCGAGCGAGTACGGATGACGCGTCGGGAAGTCGCTCATGTCCAGCACGGTCGTGCCGAAGGTCGCGGCCTGCGCCACCTGACCCTCTGCGAGGAACCGATCCGCGACCCCGCGCTGATCGAGCACCTCGAGCGTGCGCGAGTGGAACCCGCCGGCCCGTGAGCCGACGAGCACGTGATCGGGACGCCGCTCGACGACCGCGACGTCGACCTTCGCCAGCGCCAACTCAGCCGCCAGCATCATCCCCGCAGGCCCGCCTCCGGCGATGACCACCGCGTGCTCGGTCATCGCCGCACTCCCGCCGCATACGTCGAGAACAACGCGCGCATTCCGCTCCTCCATTCCTGTGGTTTGTGGCTTGCGGCGGGCGATTATGCGGCACGATCCGGGGCTTCATGAAGCCCCCGTATCCGGTATAAGTTGGAGGTGGCGAGGGGCGGGTAGGGGGCGCCGGTTGTCGTTGCAGCGCCCCCGTTGTCCGGTTCGGTCCGTTCAGGGCCAGTCGCGGCGGCAGAGTGTCAGGCGGTAGCCGTCGGGATCGACGAAGGTGGCGCCGGGCCAGCCGAGGGCGAGGAGGGCATGATCTCCTTCCGCCTCGCCGGATCGCCACAGCACCGTGAGGCCGAGCCCGTCACGCCAGAAGCGCTCGGCGGCAGCGAGGTCGTGGCTGGGTCTCGCCACGCGGAGGTGGCTTCCGGGGCCTGGTCGCGCGCTCGCGACACGATCGCAGCACCCGCGCGACGGCTTGGGTTAACTGGGCGATGCGGGATGAACCTCGCCGGTCACAAGCGGAGGCCCTGGCCCGAGGAAGGCGTGATGGAGCTCGACGACGAGCAGCTACTCGCCCGCACTCGCCATGATCCCGAGGCGTTCGCGGCGTTCTACCGCCGCCACGAGCGGTCGGTGCTGGCGTACTTCCGTCGCCGCGTCCGGGAGCCCGAGCTCGCCGCGGACCTCGCGGCCGAGACCTTCGCCTCCGCGCTCCTCTCCGCTTCGCGCTTTCGGGCCGGTTCGACGCCGGCGCAGAGCTGGTTGTTCGGGATCGCGCGGCACAAGCTGCTCGATTCGCTCGCCCGCGGACAGGTCGAGGATCGCGCCCGGCGCAAACTCGGGATGCGACCGCTCGAGTTGACGCTCGATGCGCTCGAGCAGATCGAAGCACTCGAGGCCGATCTCGAGGTCCGCCGCGTCATCGAGAACCTGCCCGCCGAGCAGGCCCAAGCCGTCCTGGCGCGGGTGATCGACGAGCGGCCGTACGCGGACATCGCCGCCGAGCTCGCCTGCTCCGAGAGCGTGATCCGAAAGCGCGTCAGCCGTGGCCTGAACGCCCTGCGATCCGCGAGAGGCAACCCATGACGCTGCTGCCCGAGCTCGAGCTGGAGTTGACCGACGCCGCCGATCGGCGTGGACGACGCCGCCGAGGTGTCCACACCGCAGCGGTAATGGCCGCCGCGCTGCTCGCGCTCGCCGGAATCGGCCTCGTCACGCTGGAATCGGCGCAGCCGCCGGCCATTCGCCCCGCCGCGTCGTCGCCACAGCCCGCCAAGCCGCCAACCAGCGCCGCTCGCCGCGCCGCGGCGCTCGCGGAGAGCTACTCGGTCTTCGCGCAGCCCCGCACCCGCACGGATCGGGTGCCGGACGGGCGATCGCGCACCGCGCGGGCGCTGCGGAACACGCGCATCGACCTGAGCGAATCGCGCAAGGTCGCACAACTCGGCGACGTCGCCGCCTACGCGGCCCCGGGCGTCGTCGAAGGACGACTGGCCGTCTGCACCTGGGTGCTGCGCCGCAACATCGGCGGCTTCGGCTGCGGCGAGTACCGGCCGCGGTCCGCAGCGTTGCGGCCGCCGAGCAGCCGCACCACGCTGCGGCCGGGCTCCGTCTACTTCTATCTCCTGCCCGACAGCGTCCGTGAGGTGACGCTCGTCCTCCGGGACGGCGGCCAGCGCCTCACCCAGGCCGTCACCGACAACGGTGCCCTGCTGCGCCCGCCGTCGGGCGCTCTGCGCGCCGAATGGAAGTCGGCCGACGGCCGGATCACAACCCAGGCCTACTACGACGACCCGAACGACGAAACCGACTGACGCCGGAAGCGCCGGACCGCCGCCGCGAGTGTCGCGCGGAACCCAACCCATGCCCGTGGTGTCGAACTCCGTCTGCCGCAGGCCGGGACAGCAGGGTCACCTTGCCGCCTCTCGGTGTCGGTCGCGCGCGCGGGCGGCCTGGCGGACCAGGTGGTCGCGCTCAGCGACGTTCGTCGCCCGGCGAGCCGCCTCGGCGTAGGCTGTGGCGGCGGCGGGCAGGTCGCCGCCCAGCTCGTGCAGGTGGCCGCGGACGGCGTGCCAGCGGTGG
>CALMNS010000697.1 GCA_937871635.1 uncultured Solirubrobacter sp. | reverse complement strand
CGCCCGAGCCGCGCCGGCGTGCGTCGTCGCCGCTGCCGCGCTCGATCTGCCCGGCGGACGTCTCCGGCTGCCGATCCGTCACCGGTCGCGTCCTCTACGTCGAGTCGGTCGATCCGGACGGCGACGGTGACCTGCACGTCGTACTCGCCGGTCGCCCCGGCGTCAGCGGGCCCGGCATCACCGCGGTCGACGTCAAGCCCGCGCTGCGTCCCCGCCGCGACCCCCGGGTCGGCGACCGCGTCAGCGCGGCGGGCCCGGTGCAGCGTGGCTCCTTCGGGCAGGCCCAGGTCCACGCCCTCGAGTTCCACCTCCGGCGGTCGTCCGCCGCGTTCGACTAGCCTGGCGCCCCGTGGCACCCACGCTCGAAGAGGACCGCGCAACGCTCGCCCACCTCGAGGAGGAGTGGATGGGGGCGATGCAGCGGCGCGACGCCGAGCGGCTCGAGGAGCTCGTCGCGCCGGAGTTCCGCTTCACGGCGATCCACCTCGACCCGGAGCCGATGTCCCGCGAGCAATGGATCGGGGCGGCGCTGGGGGCTACACGATCGCCTCCTTCTACTTCGACGAGACCGACGTGGAGGTGGCGGGCGACACCGGCGTCGTCCACGCGCGCTACTCGCAGATCGCCTCCTACGACGGTCGCAACCTCTCCGCGGTCTTCCGCCTCACCGACGTGTGGGCGCGCCGCGACGGGCACTGGCAGGTCGTCGCCCGGCACTCGTCGATCCTCGCTTAGCCGAGCAGCGGCGAGCGCGCGAGCAGCACCGCGAGCGCGAGCTGCGGCGGTGAGCGCGCAGCGCGGCGAACGGGGCCGCCGAGCGGCGACCCGTCGGGAGCCTAGGCCCGCGAGGGCTCGGGGTGCGGGACGACGCAGACGCAGTTGACGGGGCGCACTCGATCGGGACAGACGATCCGTCCCGCGCCTCGCTCGGCGGCCACTTGCCGGGCAATCGCCGCGGCCGCCTCGCGATCGAGCGTGCCCGCCACCGCGGACTCCGCGCCTTCGCTGTCGATGTAGATGACGTCGTACACGAGAGAGAGTCTTCACCTGTTATCGGACGGCGCGGCGTTCCGGTTCACTTCACCGTCCCTTCGCGGTACGTTTCCCCGGCGGGCCAAGCAGCCGCGGGGCGCCTCCACGGGGGCGTCTCGAGGAAAGTCCGGACATCGCAGGGCAGGGTGGTCGGTAACGCCGACCCGGGGAAACCCGCGGGAAAGTGCCACAGAAAAGACACCGCCTGAGCCGGGGAAGCGACGTTGTCGTCCGGCTCGAGGTAAGGGTGAAATGGTGCGGTAAGAGCGCACCGGCGGCGCGGCGACGCGCCGCGCAGGGCAAACCCCACCCGATGCAAGGCCAAGCAGGACCGTTCGCAGGCTGCCCGCCGAGGTCCAGGTCGGCCGCAGAGATGGATGGCTGCTCACGACAGAATCCGGCTTACCGGCCCGCTACGGATCGGCCCCGGGCACCCGCCCGGGGCTGATCTAGCTTCGATCGGCGCCCGCGCGCGGTGATTGGCGCAGGGGCCTCGAGCCCCTCCGATTACCCTGGGCCGCCCATGCGTCGCCTCCTGCTTCTCCTCAGCTTCACGGCGACGCTCGCCGCGCCGGCCGCCGCCGCGGCCGCCGAGCTCCACGCCCCCAACGACGCGACGGCGCCCGTGCGGCCCTTCGCGCGGCCGCTGGTCGACCGGGTCCTCGACACCCCGCGCGAGCTGGCGCGCGCCTCGAGCGCGCGAGCCCGGATCGCCCAGAGCCAGCCGCAGACCTTCTACTCCACGGACGGCAAGAGCGCGATGCGCGTGTCCCTGTCGGGCGAGTACGGGCCCATCTCCAAGGAGAAGGTCCAGCCCACGGTCGACTTCCTCGCCTCGCGCCTGCACGGCTCAGAGCTCAGGGAGCTGACGGCGGTCATCCTCACCCCGGCCGAGGTGCGCCAAGCCTGCTCGGCGACAGCGCTGGCCTGCTACGTGCCCCGGTCGGAGTTGATGATCATCCCAGGGGAGCAGACGCCGCAGGGCGAGGTGCCCGTCGAGTACGTCATCACGCACGAGTACGGCCATCACGTCGCCACGAACCGCGACAACGACCCGTTCAACGAATCGTCGTTCAACAGCGCGGTCGCCTTCGGGCCCAAGCGCTGGGCGACGTACGAGCAGATCTGCGCCGGCGTCGCCGAGCGGCGCTACCACCCGGGCGACCAGGGTGAGAACTACGAGCGCAACCCGGGCGAGAACTGGGCCGAGACGTACGCCCAGCTGCAGTACCAGGGCCAGTTCCCGTGGCAGTTCGATCCCTCCCTGGCTCCCGACGCGGGCGCCTTCGCCGCCGCGCAGGCCGACGTGCTCGACCCGTGGACGAAGAACGTCGCCCGCCGCCGCTCGGGGCGGCTGACGTCCAGTCGGCGCTCGAAGACGTTCCCGGTGACCACGACGCTCGACGGGCGGGTCGCGCTGACGCTGACCAACCCGCGCGGGGCGGACTTCGACGCCCAGGTGATCAGCGGCGGGAGGATCGTCGCTCGCAGTCGTACGCGCGGTCGCGGGAGCACCGACCGGCTCACCGCGACGGATTGCGCCGTGCGGCGGTTCGACGTGCGCGTCGTGCGGCGCTCGGGGTCTGGCGCGTTCTCGCTCCGGGTGCAGACGCCGGGGTAGCGCCCTCGGGTCGCGTCCGGCCCTTGTGGGAACATACGTTCGACCATGATCCTCTGCGTCCAGGTTCCCCGCTTCGCGCTCACCGTCGCCGCGGGAGGCCGGGCCGCGCTGGCCGAGGGGCCCGCCGCGCTGGCGCCGGAGCCAGGCCGCGAGCAGTTCGTGGGGGAGGCGTCCCCGGCGGCGGAGGCCTGCGGGGTGCGGGCCGGGCTGCGGCTGGGGGAGGCCCTCGCGCGCTGCCCGGAGCTGCGGCTCGTCGCGCCGGATCCGATGGGGGTGGCCGACGCGTGGGACGCGGTGGTCGAACGGCTGGAGGGGATCGGGGCGGCGGTCGAGTCCGAGCGGCCGGGACAGGCGTACTTCGCCTCACGCGGGCTTCGCCGGCTGCACGGCGGCTCTACGGAGGCGGTGCTCAGGGCGGCGCGGCACGCCGTGGCCGGGTCGGCGCGCTACGGCGCGGCCCCCTCGCGCTTCGCGGCGTACGCGGCGGT
>CALMNS010000696.1:1279-5497 GCA_937871635.1 uncultured Solirubrobacter sp. | reverse complement strand
GGCCAGGCCGTCCCCGAGGCGCTGGCCGCCGCGGTGGCCGCCGCCGACGAGCAGATGTTCGCGCCGCTGCGTCACCAGCTCGGCCTCGACGAGGTGGCCGCCGTCAACGTGGGCGCGGCGCCCACCCCGCGCGAGGTGCTCGTGTTCTTCCACGCCATCGGCGTCGAGGTCGCCGAGCTGTGGGGGATGTCGGAAACCTGCGGCGCGGGCTGCTGCAACCGGCCCGGGGAGGTCAAGATCGGGACGGTGGGGCCGCCGTCGCCGGGCGTCGAGGTCAAGCTGGCCGAGGACGGCGAGCTGCTCGTGCGCTCCGACGTGGTGATGACGGGCTACCGCAACCTCCCCCAGCAGACCGCCGAGGCGCTCGACGCCGAGGGCTGGCTGCACACGGGGGACATCGCCGAGATCGACGAGGACGGCTACGTCACGCTGGTCGACCGCAAGAAGGAGCTGATGATCTCCTCGGCCGGCAAGAACATGTCGCCGGCGAACATCGAGTCCGAGCTCAAGGGCTCCTCGCCGCTCATCGGCCAGGCGTGCTGCATCGGCGACGCGCGGCAGTACAACACCGCGCTCATCGTCCTCGACGCCGACTTCGCCCCGGCGTGGGCGGCCAAGCAGGGCCTCGAGGCCCGCTCGCTCGAGGAGCTCGCCGACGAGCCGGCGATGCGCGCGGCGGTCCAGGCCGGGGTCGACGCCGCCAACGCGAAGCTCGCCCGGGTCGAGCAGATCAAGAAGTTCACCCTCGTCCACGGCGACTGGGCGCCGGGCGGCGAGGAGCTGACCCCCACCATGAAGCTCAAGCGCAAGCCGATCGCCGAGAAGTACCAGGCCGAGATCGAGGCGATGTACGCGGGGTGAGCCTGTAGCACTCGTGCTACGTTGATCCTGTGGCGCGCAAGATCACTCAGCGAGAGCTGCGCAATGAGAGCGGCGAGGTGATGCGGGGGCTCGACGCGGGCGAGTCCTTCGTCGTCACCCGCAACGGGGTCCCGGTCGGTGAGCTGACGCCGGTCCGCCGCCGCCGGTTCGTCGACCGGGCGAGCATCGCGGCCGGGTTCCGTTCCGCCCCCGCCATCGACCGTGAGCGGTTCCGCGCCGACGTCGACGGGCTCGCCGACCAGGACGCGACGCCGCGCGCCTGAGCCCTTGGCGCGGGGGTTGCTGGACACGTCGGTGGTGATCGATCTCGACCGGATCGATCCGAGCACCCTGCCGGAGGAGGCGTCGATCTCGGCGCTCACCCTCGCGGAGCTGGCGGCCGGACCGCACGCGACCGACGATCCGGCCGAGCGCGCCCGCCGGCAGGATCGGCTGCAGCGCGCGGAGGCGTACTTCGACCCGCTGCCCTTCGATGTGGACGCCGCTCGCGCGTTCGGCCGGCTGTCGGCGAAGGTCCGGGAGCAGGGACGGAGCCCACGCGGACGGCGAGTGGTCGACCTGCTCATCGCCGC
Organism: uncultured Solirubrobacter sp.; assembly: GCA_937871635.1. Taxonomy (GTDB): domain Bacteria; phylum Actinomycetota; class Thermoleophilia; order Solirubrobacterales; family Solirubrobacteraceae; genus JACCYI01. The sequence continues at coordinate 4,043 of CALMNS010000696.1, read as the reverse complement.
CACCGCGATGGCCGGGGATCTCCCGCTCTACACCCGCAACCCGGCCGACTTCTCCGGGCTGGATGCGCTCGTCGAGGTGACGGTGGTGTGAGGGCCTGGTGGGCGGGGCGGAGCGTGCATCCGTGCTCCGCCGGCGCTCGTAGACTCAGGTAGGCATGGCTTCGGAGCGATCAGTCAACGTCGGCGGGGTGCAGATCGGTGGAGGTGCGCCGGTCGTCGTCCAGACGATGACCAAGACGGAGACCGCGAACCTGACGGCCACCATGGAGCAGGTCCGCAAGGTGGCCGACGCCGGGGCGGACATCGTGCGCGTCGCCGTCCCGCGCGACAAGGACGTCGAGGCGCTCAAGACGATCGTCCGCGACTCGCCGATCCCGATCATCGCCGACATCCACTTCAACCACACCCTGGCCCTGAAGGCGATCGACGCGGGCGCGCACTGCATCCGCCTCAACCCGGGCAACATCGGGGGGCCCGACAAGGTCGCCGAGGTCGCGGCGAAGGCGACCGACCACGGGACGCCGATGCGGATCGGCGTGAACTCCGGGAGCCTGCCCAAGCACCTCCACGCCCTCGAGCGCGAGAACCCGGTCGAGGCGCTCGTCGCCGCCGCGCAGGAGTTCGTCGTGCTGATGGAGCGCCTGGCCTTCACCGACTTCAAGGTTTCGATCAAGTCGACCAACGTCCCGAACACGATCGCCGCCAACCGGCTGCTCTCCGAGCGGATCCCCTATCCGCTGCACCTGGGGATCACCGAGGCGGGGACGAAGTGGTCGGGCTCCCTCAAGAGCGCCGTCGGCCTGGGCACCCTGCTCGCCGACGGCATCGGCGACACGATCCGCATCTCGCTCTCCACCTTCCACGCGGAGGAGGAGGTCAAGGTCGCCTGGGAGATCCTCAAGGCGCTCAAGCTGCGCGAGCGTGGCCCGGTGCTGATTGCCTGCCCGACCTGCGGGCGCCTGCAGTTCGACATGGACACCGTGGTGGCCGACATCGAGAAGCGCCTCGAGGCCTACGAGGATCCCGTGGAGGTCGCCGTGCTCGGCTGCGCGGTCAACGGGATCGGCGAGGCGTCGCACGCCGACTTCGGCATCACGGGCGCCAAGAACGAGGGCCTCATCTTCTCCCGCGGCAAGGCGCTCAAGAAGGTGCCGCAGGACCAGCTCGTCGACGCGCTGTTCGCCGAGATCGACAAGTACACCCACACGAAGACCATCCAGGTCGACGCGCTCGAGCAGGCCGAGGGCGCCCAGTGGCTCGAGCGCATCGAGGAGGAGAACGCCGGCGAGCTGACCCCCGAGCGGCTGGCCAAGCTCGAGGCGGAGGCCCAGCGCGCCGAGGCCGACGCGATGGAGCGCGACGGCATCGGGGTCATCCCGCCCGCCGACCGCGTCGCGCTCGACGAGGACGTCTCGCCCGTCGACGGGCGCCGCTTCAGCCGGGCGTAGGCGGGCGATCCGCCGTCCCGGGGCTCGCCCCTCGAGCCGCTCCCGCCAGGATCAGGTCGACCAGCGGGGCCACCTCGTCCTCGGCGATCGCCTCGCCCCGCCAGAGCAGTCGGTAGTACACCGCTCCGCTCGCGAGGTCGAGCAGGACCTCGGCGTCGACGCCGGCGCCGATCTCGCCTTGCTCTCTCGCGCGCTCGGCCCACTCGAGGCCCTCGGCGCGCACACCGGCGAGGGCGGTCTGGAAGGCGTCCGCGATCCGCGGGTCTCCCGCCGCCGCAGCCAGCAGCTCGCTCGCCGAGCGGCGGATCGGGGTCGTGGCGAACCTCCGCGCGGCTCTGGTCAGGGAGGCGACGAGGAACGAGCGGAGCGAGTCGACCCCGTCGGGCGTGGAAGGCACGTGCGGAGGGGTCCGCGCGATGGCGAGGAGGATGTCGTCCACGCTGTCGAAGCGCCGGGTGACCGCCGGCAGGCTGACTCCGGCACGGCGCGCGATCTGCTCCCGGCTGAGGCGGTGGCGGCCGACCTCCTCGAGCAGCTCCACGCACGCGTCGATCACCGCGCGGTCGATCGATTTCAGGCGCGGGCGAGCCGTCGGTCACACCCCCTCGGTCGCGTGCCCTCGTCCCCCGATCGGTGATACGTTAGCTCAACTAACTCTACTCAAGGGGGCGCCGGTGACCGATCGCTATCTGGGCTACAAGACCAAGCGGTACGGCGCGATGCACGAGGGGCACGATGTGGAGCTCGAGTTCGACAAGAAGCTGATCGTCCTCAACCGGGCGCAGCTGCGGGTCGACGGCGAGCTCGTCGACGCGGAGGACGTCGTCTACGGCGACAAGGAGTTGAGCGCCACCCTGCCGGATGGCACGGTCGTCGCGGTGACGATCGACTCGGGGATGCTTGGCGAGTTGACCCGCGCCCAGCTCCGCCGCGCCGACGGCGCGTGGACGGACCTCGCGGAGCGCGAGCCGCACTCCTGAGCCCCGGCGCCCTCGCCGCACCCGGGTCGGCTCCCGGTCGTCGAGGCCCGTCGGTACGCTGCTGCGATGAGCTCCATCGCGCCAACCCAGCCCGCTGACGAGGCCGCCTTCCGGGAGCTCGTCGAGCCCCACCGCCGGGAGCTCCACGCCCACTGCTACCGCATGCTCGGCTCCGTCCAGGACGCCGAGGACGCCCTGCAGGAGGCGATGATCCGCGCCTGGCGCGCCCTGCCGCGCTTCGAGGGGCGCAGCTCGCTTCGCTCCTGGCTGTACCGGATCGCCACGAACACCTGCCTGGACGCCGCCGAGCGGCGCCCGAAGCGGATGCTGCCGCTC